>CAYSCB010000245.1:0-5033 GCA_964429335.1 uncultured Aquihabitans sp. | reverse complement strand
CCGGGGGGTCCCCGCCGGACCGTGGCCCCATACCGGGCATCTGGTGCACAGGCGATCCCAACGATCCCGACGACGACCAGTTCGACGACCCGTTCGAAGACCCGGGTGGTCCAGCCGGGATGGGGTTCCAGGACATGGGCGCGTTCCTGCAGCAGCTCTCCGGCATGCTCGCAGGCGGGTCCGGCGGCGGCTGGGATGCGGCGGCTCAACTCGCCGGTTCGATCGCGACCCAGGGACGCCCGGAAGCCAACATCGATCCCACCGAGCGCATCGCGGTCGAACAGCTCGCCCGAGTCGCTGAGCTGCAGGTCCAGGGCCTGCTCGACCTCGGCGTCGAGGACGCGATCAGCCTCGAGCCGCTCAACCGCACCCAGTGGGCACGACGGTTCCTCACCGACGAACGCCACCTGCTCGAACGTCTCTCCGGCTCACTGGGCGCGGCGCTCCAGGCACAGCTGGGCGAGCTCGAACGCGAGGATGAGGAGGATCCGTTCGGAGCGATCCCCGGTCTGTCCGAGCTCGCCGGACCCGGCATGCCGCCAGACGAACTGATCCGCCAGGTGATGGCGATGATGGGTCCCATGCTCCTCGGCATGATGGCCGGCAGCACCGCCGGTCACCTCGCCGCCCGGGCGTTCGGCCACTACGAGCTGCCTCTGCCGCGCCCGACAGCGGGTCCGCTCACGATGGTGCTGTCCAACGTCGACGACTTCGCGGACGAGTGGAGCCTGCCGCGTGAGTCGGTCCGGTTGTGGGTCGCGCTCTCCGATGTCACCCACCACCGTGTGCTGGCGATCCCGCACGTCCGGGCGCACCTCGACGAGATGCTCACCGGCTACGCATCCAGCTTCAACGACGACGTCGAGGACATGGAACGGCGGATGTTCGAGCTCGGCATCCCCGACCTGCTCGGCACCGGTGAACCGGACATGGCCGCGCTGCAACGCCTCGCCGCGGACCCGGACCTGCTCCTCGGTGCGATGCAGTCGGATCGACAGCGCGAGCTGATGCCCCGGATCGAGACCGTCGTGTCGACGATCGAGGGGTTCGTCGATCACGTGCTCGACCGGCTCGGCCACCGGCTGCTGCCCGAGTACGAGCGGGTCACCGAGGCGATCCGCCGGCGCCGGGTCGAGTTCGGACCGGAGCGACGGTTCGTCGAACGGCTCTTCGGCCTCGAGCTCCGCCAGGCGACCTTCGACCGGGGCGCAGCCTTCGTCGACGGGCTCGTGGACCGGGCCGGCGTCGAGGTCCTCGACGAGCTGTGGTCCGACGTGGTGCACCTCCCCACCCCGGCGGAGCTGGATGCTCCGGGGCTGTGGCTCGCACGCGTCGGCGTCGATCTCGGCGACGGCGTCGACGACCTTCCGGAGCTGGACGAGCCGTTCGAGATCCCGGACTTCCTCGACCTCGACGACGGTGACGGCCCCGAGGGCCCGGACGGTCCCGGCAGCCCCGACGATTAACCGTCAGATCACCGTCGTCTCGGCAAGGTCGAACCCAGGTCCCGTTACCGTCGACATCGACAGGATCGGCGCACGTGACCCCCGGTCTGCGTCGTTCGGTTCACGGAGGTCGCGGAGATCACAGGGGCGCAGGTGGACGACGGGTTGTTCCGGTGGTTCAACTCGATCGCCGACGCCTCACCGTGGCTGCACGGCGCCGCCCGCACCTACGCGGTCGACGGGATCGTCGCGTTCGCGGTGCTGCTTCTGCTGGCGTGGTGGGACGCCCGCTCCGCCGAGGACCCACCCCGCGCGGTCGCGGCGGTCCTCTGGGCGGCTGTCGCGCCGCTCGTCGGCGCCGCAGCGGTCCAGCTCATCGGCTCGGCGGTCGATCGGGCACGGCCCACGACCGTGCTGCACGGCACCCACCTCCTGCTGCATCCGACCCGCGACTTCTCGTTCCCGAGCGACCACACCACCGCGACCGTCGCGGTCGCCGTCGGGCTCGTCCTCGCCGGTCCGCTCCTGCGACGACGCTGGTACGGCTGGGTCGCGCTGGTGCTCGCGGTCCTCCTCGGCATCGACCACATCTACGTCGGCGCCCACTACCCCACCGACGTGCTGGCCGGCATCGCGCTGGGCGCCGCCGTCGCAGCGATCCCCGCTGTCGCGGCCCGGTCGTTGCTCACCTCGCTGACCACCCGCCTGTCACGCTCGCCGTTTCGGTCGCTCGTCGCCGCGGCACCGCAGGTCGCCGAAGGGAGCTGACCGCCCCCGGAGCGGCTCAGGTACCCGACACGGTCACGTCGTCGATCACGAGCGAGCAGCCGCCACTGCCGCCGGGCAGCCACTCGAAGTCACCGCCGACCTCGGACACGTCGAGCAGCAGTCGCTGCAAGGTCGAGGCGATCGTCATCTCGCGCACCGGCGCGCCGAGCGAACCATCGGTGATCAGCAGGCCGTCGGCGCCGACGGAGAAGTCGCCCGACACCGGATTGACCCCCGAGTGCAGGCCGGCGAAGGACGCCACGTACAGGCCGTGGTCGATCGACGCCACGAGCTCGTCTAAGCCACGCTCACCCGGCGACATGACGAGCAGCTGCGCGCCGACTCCGGGGAGGGACCGGACGCCGCGCACCGCGGAGCCCGTCGAGCCGACGCCGCTGCGACGACCCGTGTAGCCGTCGTGGAGGAACCCCGACAGGACCCCGTCGACGATCAGGCCGTTGCGCCGGCAGGCGAGGCCTTCGCCGTCGTACTCCTCGGCGCCGATCGACTCCGATCGGGTCGGGTCGTCGACGAGCGTGACGAGCGGCGACGCGATCTGCTCCCCGAGCCGGTCGGCGAACGGGGAACGACCCTTGAGCACCGCATCGCCCGCGAGCATCCCCGCGACGAGCGACACGAGGGTGACCGCGAGGCGCGGTTCGAGCAGGATCGTCATCCGCGCAGACGGCGGCTTGGTCGCACCGAGCAGGCGCACGGCACGCTCGACCGCCTCGGCGGCGAGCCGGTCCAGGTCCAACGTCGCCGGGTCACGGGAGGCGTCGACACCCCAGCCGATCTGGGTCTCGGCGCCGTCGATCGCCATCGGTTGGGTCGACGCCGAACAGGACGCACCCCGCTGGTGGACCTCGATGCCGGCGGTGGACAGCACGGCTGCTTCGCCCCAGTTGTCGCCGTACGCGGTCGTGCGTGCCCTGGTGACCCGCTGGTCGAGCGACAGCGTCCGACGCTCGAGGTCGAGCGCCAGGGCGATCCGCTCCTCGTCCGACGCTGCGGGCACCGCGTCGGACCACGACTGCTGCGGCACCGCCGCGACGCCGTCGGGGGACACCAGTCCGTTGAACTCGTCGGGTTCGCCGAACGCCGCGTTGTCCCTCGCTTCGAGGAGCGTCTCGGTCAGCACCGCCGGATCGAGCGATCCGCAGTGAGCGAAGCCCTGACGGCCGTCGCGGACCACCCGGATGCCGGCACCGTCGGTCGAGGCGGAGGTGAAGGACTCGACCTCGCCGCCGAACACCTTCACCGTCGTGCTGGTCGACCGACCGAGGACGATCTCGACGGCTTCGCCGGCCTTCGCGCCGTCGAGCACCGCTCGACCGAGGGTCAGCAGATCCGTCGGTTCCGTCATGTCGACCACTCGCAGCTGTCCTTCACAGTCATGTGCCTGACACAGTCATGTACCTGACATGGTGACGTCGGCGATCGCCAGGGTGACGCCGGTCGCCTCCCAAGGGAAATAGGTGAGGTCATCGCCGACGGCAACGACGTCGAGCAGCATCCGCTGCAAGGTCGACCCGATCGTCACCTCACGGATCGGCTCAGCCGGTTCACCACCGCGGAGCCGGACCCCCTCGACACCGACCGACAGGTCGCCCGACACCGGGTTCACGCCGGAGTGCAGGCCGGACAGCTCACCCACGATGAGTCCGTCGCCGACATCGGCCAGGATGCGCTCCGCCGGCGTCGAACCCGGACCCGTGAGGAGCTTCGCGACCCTCGGACCCACCCCTGGAGAGGCGTGTCCGCCGCGCTGCGCCGAACCCGTCGACGCCGTGCCCGACGAACGTGCCGTGTACGCGTTGTGGAGGTACCCGTCGAGCACACCGGCCGACAGCAGCGACACCCTCCGGCACGCGAGCCCCTCCGAGTCGGTGTCGTCCGCGGTGGGAGCGAGCGGATCGGTCGGATCGTCGATCAGGGTCACGAGCGGCGACGCGACCTGCTCGCCGACGCGACCTGCGAACGCCGAACGGCCGCGGAGCACCGCCTCACCGGAGAGCAGCTCGGCGACGAGGCCCAGGAACTGCGAGGTGACGTACGGGTCGAACACGACGGTGAGTCGCTCGCTCGGCGCCTTGGTCGCTCCGAGCATTGTCACGCAGCGACGCACGGCGTCGACGGCCGCGACGTCGACGGACAGGTCCTCGATGCTGCGCCCGACGGAGAACCCGAAGCCGGTGGTGGTGCCCGAGTCGTCCTCCGCCAGCGCCCACGCACCCAGGTAGGCGGACGTGTCACAACCGCTCACCCGGACACCGGTCGTCGACGCGATCGCGGCTGCCGACGTCGAGTCCGCGTAGTCGGATGCCTCGAGGCCGGCCATGCGCGCATCTGCTGCGAGGATCCGTCGTTCGAGCTCGATGGCCAGGTCGATCTTGTCGACCGTCGCGACCCGGGCGAGGCGCTCGTCGAACAGGTCGAGCGGTTGGAGCGCCACGCCGTCGGGCTCGGCGAGCCCGGCGTTCGGGTCCGGAGTGCCGAACGCTGCGTTGTCGCGTGCCTCGGTCACGCACTCGGCGATCGCTCGTTCGTCGGTGATCGAACCGACCCACGCGATGCCCTGACGACCGTCGCGGATGATCCGCACCGCGACCCCGGCGGCGTCCGACTCGACGAAGTGCTCGACCTCGCCGTCCGCCGCACGGATCTCTGTGTCGTGACTCCAGGTGACGACTGCTTCGAGCTGCTCACCGCCTTCGGCGCGCGCCACGATCCGGTCGGCGAGCTCGAGCAGGTCCTCGGGATCCACGCCGATGAGTCTGCACCGCGACGGACCGACTCGGCGCCCAGCACCCCGTTCTG
>CAYSCB010000244.1:0-5044 GCA_964429335.1 uncultured Aquihabitans sp. | reverse complement strand
TCGGCTACTCCAAGGAGGAGGCGACCACGCTCATGCTGCAGGTCCACCACGACGGAAAGGCCGTCGTGTCCACCGGGAGTCGGTCCGAGGCGGAGCGCGACGTGTTCCGGCTCCACGAGCACGGCCTCTGGGCCACGATGCAACAGGACTGAGCACCGATCTCCATGGCCCGCTTCCGCCCACCCGTCCGACCTGATCCCGACGGCACCTACGTCGTCGATCTCGGCGACGCCGAACGGGCGCTCATCCGTTCGACGGTCAGCCAGCTCGAGGATCTGCTCACCGACACCGACAGCCCCGTGCTGCGCCGTCTCTTCCCACCCCCCTACGGTGACGACGCCGAACGCAACGAGGGCTGGGCGGTCCTCGCCCGACCCGAGCTCATCGAACACCGGCTCGCCGCGTTCGAGGTGGTGATCTCGTCGGTGGAGGCCTCCTCGCTCACCGAGGACCAGATCGGGGCCTGGATGCGTTCGCTCAACGACGTACGGCTCGTGCTCGGCACGGTCCTCGACATCGACGACGACGAGAGCGACGTGGTCGTCGACGAGCACAACGCCGCCACGTATCAGGCCTACGAGCTGCTGGGCTACCTGCTCGAGACCGTCGTGGCAGCACGTGCCACGCGACTCTGACGGACCGGTTCGTCCGTCTCCGCTGGTGACCATCGGTCTTTGGCGAGCATGGACGCTCCTGCTATGTTGACCCGGCCCCTCCACGGGGATGGGAGCCCCCATCGTCCAGTGGCCTAGGACGCCTCCCTTTCAAGGAGGTAACACGGGTTCGAATCCCGTTGGGGGTGCAAGCCAAGTTCGTGGTCCCGTGGTGCAGTTTGGAGTGCACGCCGGCCTGTCAAGCCGGAGGTCGCGGGTTCAAATCCCGTCGGGACCGCCACTTCGCCCGTTCCGGATCGATCCGGGGCGGTCGGAGCACGGTCGGGTAGCTCAGTTGGCAGAGCGACCGCCTGAAAAGCGGTAGGTCACCGGATCGACGCCGGTCCCGACCACTCCTCGGAACCCTCGCCCCGGCGGGGGTTCCGTCGCGTCGACCCATCGCCGCGTCGGGACTCCGTCCGTCGGACCATCGTGTGGTTCCACACGCCACGCCCCGAACTTGTCGCCCAGCGGTCACCACACGACCGACCAGCTACAACATCGACAGGCCCCGTCAGCGACAGACCCCGTCAGCGACAGACCCCGTCGGCGCGGGCGGCCTCGGCGCACGCCTCCGCCACCGCGGCGGACACCGCCGGGTTGAACACCGATGGGATGATGAAGTCCGGCGCGAGCTCGTCGGGAAGCACGGTGGAGGCGATCGCCCGCGCTGCTGCCACCTTCATGTTCTCGGTGATGCGCTTGGCTCCGGCATCGAGCGCGCCGCGGAAGACGCCGGGGAAGGCCAGCACGTTGTTGATCTGGTTGGGGAAGTCCGAGCGTCCGGTCGCGATCACCGCCGCGACATCGCCGATCAGCTCGGGGCGGATCTCGGGGTCCGGGTTGGCCATGGCGAACACGATCGGATCCGCTGCCATCGCCTCCACGTCGACGCGTTCGATGAGGTTCGGACCCGACAACCCGATGAACACGTCGGCACCGGGCAGCAGGCTGGACAGGGGACCCGACAGCCCCTCGGGGTTCGTGTTCTCCGCGAACCACTGCTTCGATCGGTTCAGGTCGCCACGCCCGGTGTGCACAGCGCCCTGACGGTCCGCTCCGATCACGTTGCGGACCCCGGCGTTCATCAGGATCTTCGACACCGCGACACCCGCGGCACCCACTCCCGCGACGACGACCTTCAGGTCCGCCATGTTCTTGTCCACGATCTTCAGCGCGTTCTCCAACGCGGCGAGCGTCACGATCGCGGTTCCGTGCTGGTCGTCGTGGAACACCGGGATGTCCATGATCTCGTCGAGACGTTCCTCGACCTCGAACGCACCCGGCGCGGCGATGTCCTCGAGGTTGATCCCGCCGAAGGTGGGCTCGAGGCGGAGGACGGTCTCGATGATCTCCTCCGGGTCCTTGGTGGCGATGCAGATCGGGAACGCGTCGACCCCGGCGAAGTGCTTGAACAGCAGCGCCTTGCCCTCCATCACCGGCATCGCTGCGGCGGGTCCGATGTCGCCGAGGCCGAGCACCGCTGTGCCGTCGGAGACGATCGCGACGGTGTTGCGCTTGATCGTGTAGCGGTGGGCCGACTCCGGGTTCTTGTTGATCTACATGCACACGCGGGCGACGCCCGGTGTGTAGGCCATCGACAGGTCCTCGACGTCGCGCACTGGAGCGAGCGACAGCACCTCGATCTTGCCGCCCTCGTGCATGTGGAACGTCCGGTCCTCGAACTCGAGGATCTCGATGCCGTCGATGCCCTCGACCGCGGCACGGACCTGCTCCTGGTGAGCTTCGCTGCGGCAGTTGACGACGACGTCCTCGTCGAGCGTCGCGGTCTTGACCTCGAAGCCCTGCAGGGCCGAGATGTTCCCCCCGACCTCGCCGATGGCGATCGCCAGCCGGCCCAGCATGCCGGGTCTGTTCTCCATACGGACGCGGATGCGAACGGAGTACGCGGGAGTCGGGGTGTCTGCCATACGGTCGACGACGCTACCGCCGCATCCGCGCAGGCAACGACCAGCTCCACTCCCGCCGCCCCGCTGGCCGAACAACGGGACACTGTCCACCGCAGCCCTCGCAATGACATGATCACACCAGCGCGTCCGTTCAGCCGGGCGACCGATCTCCGGGGGTGACGATGGTCGGAACCTCTCCACGTCAGGCGGGCGCTACCGCCCAGCTGCTCACACACCTCGGCATGGCCCTCGCCGCCATGGCGTTCGCGTCGTGGTGGACGACCCACACCGTCTACGACACGACCCGGACCCGTCGCATCGCGACGGTCGTCCTCGCCTCGCCCGAGCTGCGCTCCTACGTCGCCGACAAGATCGCTCCCGTCATCGTGCAGGCCCTGCCGCCGGGCACCGATCCGGCGAGCTCGACCGCACCGCTGAACCCCGACCAGCTCGCGGTGGGCATCTCCGACGCGCTCGGACGTCCCGAGGTGCAACAGGGCCTCGTCGCGTTCGTGGGCGAACTCCACGACCGCCTGATCGGGATCGGATCCGGACCGGTCGTGCTCGACCAACACATCGTCCAGGAGCTCGCCGGTGCCGCGGATCCGAACCTCACGCTCGCCGATCTGGCGAAGATCCCAGCGGCAAGCATCCCGATCCCACAACAGGCGGGTCTGTCCGCCGGGAACGCAGCGATGCGATCGCGGTGGCCGTGGTACGCACTCGGTTCCGCCGTGCTGCTGAGCGCGGCGATCGTCATCACGAGCGATCGTCGGGCGACGCTGCAGCTCATCGGTCGGTGGCTGATCGGCATCAGCGTCGCGCAGCTGCTCGTGCTCTACGTCGTGCCCGTCTGGATCGTGCCACGGGTGACGTCCAACCCCTGGGCGGACCTGGTCGCGAGCGTGATCCGTGAATGGGGGGCGACGATGGTCACCGGTCTCGCCGTCCTCGCCGCCGGCGGCGTGGTGTGCGTGATCGCGGACCACTTGGTCCCATCGAAAGACACCGACCGTGCAGCGCCGGCGCCACCGGCACCGCCGGCGTGATCGATCGGGGACCGGGAGCGGCAGGTGCGCTCAGGCCGGACGGGGTTCCCAGCCCACGAGGCCGTAGCGGGCGAAGTCACCGATGAAGAAGAACTCGTGCAGCCCGTGGCCGACCGTGCCGTCGGCGACGCCGTCACGCTGGGTGAACCGGGCGACCTGGTCGACCAGCCCGAACAGGCGGCCACGGTCCCTGACGTAGTCGACCTCGACGCCCTGGACGACGAGCGGTCCCTGGTACATGCCGTGACGCCAGTCGTCCTCGATGCCGTAGCCCGTGCCCATCATCAACCAGCAGTCCATGAGCGGTTCGACCTCGACCGAGATCGCACCGCCGGGCGCCTCCGGGAAGCTCAACACCGACGAGGCGATCCGGCGCGTCCCGGGCTCGACGATGGCGTCGTGGTCGGGACGGCCCAGCCACTCGGGCTCACGGTCCGAGTCCGCCCAGATGCGCACCGCCTCCTCGAGCGGGCGGGTGCCGTCGTCGTGCTCGTTGACGATGTAGAGGATCGAGTGGTCCCCGAACTGCATGGGCGCGTAGTTCCACATCCCGGTCATCTGCCCCTCGGTGCGGATGCCGGCGGGCTCCTGCTCCCCGACAGGACGCACACCCCAGCTGCGGTCCCGGGTGCCCCACCATGCGTCCGGGGTCACGTCGAACGTGGTGCCACCCGAGCTGATCGTCCCCGACCACCTGCCGGTCTGGGCCAGCCGCATCGAGTCGAACACGGTGCGGCCATGGAGCCGGAGGTGCTGGCGGGGTTCCTCGAACGCGGGGATCGAACCCACCCAGCGCAGATCGAGGCTGACGTCGCTCACGTCGTTGGGCTCGCACACGATGCGCAGCTCGTGCAGCGGTCGGATCACCTCGACCCGCAGCGGGCCGACCGAGGTGTCCATCCGGTCCCCGAGCTCGCGTGACGCCCGCACGACACGGTGGTCATCACCGGTGACGACGCAGGCGAACGCGTCCTGCACCGCCAGGTTCGGGTACTGACCGAGACCGAAGACCACCAGCGCTGAGCCGTCGTTCGCGTGGCAGTTGAAGTAGTAGCGGTCGTAGAAGTTCCGGTCGCCGGTCGCTACATGGCGGACCGTCTCGGCGACCTGGTGGACCGGGTAGTCGTCCCAGGACGACAGGCTGCCGTGCGCCCGCGGCGCGTCGAACCAGGTCATGTATCCGACCGTACCCGTACCTTCCCCCTTCCCCCTTCCCCCTTCCGAACTCGGCACGCTTGACGTCGACTATCGCCCCAGGACGTGCCCGGTACACGCGCTGCTGGATCGGAGATCGTCAGTCGGTGAAGCGGACCTGGCCGGTGCCGGCGACGACCTCGCCGATCACCCGGGCAGCCGATCCGTGACCGTCCAGGACGGCCGTCGCCTCAGCGACGGATCCGGGAGGCACGGCCACGACCATGCCGACACCCAG
>CAYSCB010000243.1:0-5066 GCA_964429335.1 uncultured Aquihabitans sp. | reverse complement strand
CCCACCCGAACCACCCTGCCCACCCGAACCACCCTGCCCACCCGAACCACCCTGCTTGCCCGAACCACCCTGCCCGCGGTCCGACAGACGTCGTTCGATCTCTGACCACGGCACGTCCGGGTTGTTGAACCCCACAACCCCACCTTATCGAACGTCAGTTCGATATCTCTCCCCGAACTTGGGGGTTTCCGACGGGCCACACGTCGGAAACCCCCGAGTTCGGCGCGTGAACCGGGCTCATCAACGGCTGTAGAAACGGGGTGCCCGGTAGCCGGGCTGGATGTCCGGTCGCCCCTTGCGCGACGTCCACCGGAACTGCGCCGAGATCCGGTCACCGACAACCGCACCGCCGTGCACCTTCGGCACCGCGTGCAACCAGTCCGCCTGACAGCGACCCCCCATGACGACGAGGTCACCACCGGCCGGGAGGAGATCGATGGTGTGTCCGGACCCGTCGATCACGTCAGCATGCGAGCTGCGACGTTCGCCGATCGGCCGCATCAGGAACGACCGGGTGGCACCGAGCGTGAGCACGCCGACCACCGTGTCCTCCAGCCAGCGCATCTCCCGATCGCGGTGGAACCCGACGCTGTCGGCCGCGTGGCGGTACCGGGCGAGCGCGACGCCGTCGAAGGTCACCCGGTAGCGACGAGCGAGCCACCGCGACGCCTCGGCGAGCGCCGGGTGGAGGTCGCCTGCTGCCTGCCAGCCGCCGAGGCGCGGCTCGTCGATCCATCGCTCGTAGCGGAACACCCGGCCCTGCTGCCACGCCACGGTCCGCACCAGGTCGTCGTGCACCTCACCGGCATCGACCAGCAGTCCGCGCACGACGTCCACCCACGACCCGCGACCGAGGTCGATCCGCTCGACGACGGGAGCCTCGACGAGAGAGGTCCCATGCCGCGCGTCCACGGTCCGGACCGTACCCCCGTACCCTGACACCCCGTGAGCGACACCACCCCCGACACACCGGTCATCAGAGCCACCGACGACCGCATCGACACCACGCCGGACGCGGACATGACAGCGGCCGACGTCGCATGGGACCTCGAGCCCCTCCTCGACGGCACGACGGTCGACGACCTCCTGGATCGCGCGGACACGCTCGCCGACGGCCTCGCTGCGTTGCGGGGCAGGATCGGAGAGCTGAACGCGGGAGCGCTCGTCGACGCGATGCACCGATCCGCCGAGCTCCAGGAACTGCAGGGTCGCGCCGGCTACTACGCGATGCTGCGCTTCTCCGAGGACACCCAGGACCCCGAGCGCGGCGCGCTGATGATGCGGGTCCAGGAGCGGGGAACCGCCATCGCCACCAGGCTCGTGTTCTTCGAGCTCGAATGGGCCGCGCTGCCCGACGCCCACGTCGACCGGCTGCTCGAGGATCCGGCGCTCGACTTCTGCGCTCATCACCTCCGCTCCATCCGCCGCTACCGCGACCACCTGCTCAGCGAACCCGAGGAGGTGCTGCTCACCGAGAAGTCGGTCTCCGGCGCCGGCGCGTGGGTGCGGCTGTTCGACGAGCTCACCTCGGCCATCACCACCGAGCTCCCCGCCGGCGCCGCCGGCGAGGCGGTGGGCCGACCCGACGGCGGGACCGTCGCGCTCGAACAGAGCCTGTCGCTGCTGCAGCATCCCGACCGCGGCGTCCGCGAGCAGGCCGCCGCAGCGATCACCGCCGGACTCGAACCGGGACTGCGGACCCGGGCGTTCGTGTTCAACACGCTGCTGCTCGACAAGTCCACCGACGACCGCTTCCGCCGCTACCCGACCTGGATCTCGTCGCGGAACCTCTCGAACGAGGCGACCGACGACTCCGTGCAGGCCCTCATCGACGCGGTCGTCTCCCGCTACGACATCCCGCAGCGCTGGTACCGGCTCAAAGCGCAGGTGCTCGGCCTCGAACAGCTCGCCGACTTCGACCGGATGGCATCGGTCGCCACCGACGAGTCCTCGATCGGCTGGGCCGAGGCCGCCGCGCTCGTCCACGACGCGTACGCCAGCTTCTCGCCCGAGCTCGCGGCGATCGTCCAGCGCTTCTACGACGAGTCCTGGATCGACGCCCCCGTCCGCGACGGCAAGCGTCCCGGTGCGTTCTGCGCCTACACCGTGCCGTCGCACCACCCGTACCTGCTCCTCAACTGGACGAGCCGCAACCGCGACGTGCTGACCCTCGCCCACGAGCTCGGTCACGGACTTCACGCCTACCTGTCCCGCGACCAGGGCCTCTTCCACCAGTCGACGCCGCTGACGTTGGCGGAGACCGCGTCGGTGTTCGGCGAGACCGTGACCAACAACGCGCTGCTCGCGCAGCTCGACGATCCCGGCGAGCGGTTCGCTCTCCTCGCGGCGACGCTCGAGGACTCGATCGCGACCGTCTTCCGCCAGGTGGCGATGAACCGCTTCGAGGACTCGGTCCACACCGCCCGTCGGAACGACGGTGAGCTGTCCGTCGATCGCTTCGGCGAGCTGTGGGCCGCCTCCCAGGAAGCGATGCTCGGCGACTCCGTCGAGATCACTGCGGGCTACCGGACGTGGTGGAGCTACATCCCCCACTTCATCGGGACGCCCGGGTACGTCTATGCCTACGCCTACGGACAGCTCCTCGCCTTGTCGGTGTACGCACGCTACGAGGAACGGGGCGCCTCGTTCGTGCCGTCCTACCTCGAGCTCCTGCGTGCCGGCGGCTCCATGGATCCGGCCGAGCTCGGTCGGATCGTCGACTGCGACCTCGAGGATCCCGGCTTCTGGGACGCCGGTCTCGCCATCGTCGAGGCTCAGCTCAGCGCCGCGGAAGAAGCGGCCCGCGCCGCCGGACGCATCTGAGCGGACCGCACGGGTCTCCCGTCGGGATCGTCGCCGGCAGGACTGTCTGCGCCCCGCCCCTGCGGCCCTCGGCGGTCCACCGCCACGGGCCAGGGCGCCCGTAGTGTTTGCAGGCGCCTCGACGAGCGGGGCCCGAGAACGCAGGAGCCCCCGAGTTGCAGGAAGCCGCCGAACCGGCTGATCCCGACACGACCGGTCACGACGACCTGGGGCAGGTCGACCTGTCGAATGCGCTCCTCGACCTCCTCGACGAGGGCGTGTGGGCGATCGATCCGCTCGATGCCACCATCCTGTCGGCGAACCGGACGGCCGCCACGACGATCGGGGCCCGTGCCGGCGAGCTCGTCGGCACCTCCTTCCTCGACCTCGTCGATCCTCGGTTGACGGCGGATGGCTGGCGTCTGCTGCTCGATCACCTCGAGGACGGACGCACCCACCACGTCCAGGTCGGCCTGAGCACGCGACACGGCGTGGTCGAGGTCGTCGAGCTCACCCTCGCCCGCACCCACACCGTGAACCACGACGTCGTCATGGTCCGGTCCCGTCCGCTCCAACCGATGCCAACGCTCGCGGTCGGTCCCGCAGCCAGCTCCGATCTGCTCACCGAGATGATCTCGGCGCTCCGGGACGGTGTCGCCGTCGTCGACAGCGCCGGTCGCATCATCGAGGTCAACGACGCCTTCTGTCGCCTCGTCGGTCGCACCCGTGAGCAGATCCGCTCCAGCACCGTGTTCGATCCGCCGTGGGTCCTGCGCGACGCTCATGGTCACGAGATCTCCGCCGAGGAGTCACCAGCCGCGACCTGCTTGCGCACCGGCTCTGCCGCCGTCGGCGACCTGTGGTCGTCGGTGGTGAGCCGGACCGACCGCGCGCATGTCCGCATGGCCGCCCACCGGGTCACCGACGGCGCGATCATCGTGCTCGAGGACCTCACCGACGAGGTGGACCGCTCCGGCGAGCTGGCCGGGCTGCGCGACGTCGACGAGCTCACCGGGCTGCAGTCCCGTCGATGGATCCACGACCACATCGCCGAGGTCCTCGCCGGCGGGGCCGACGAGCTCCGTCGTGTCGGTGTCCTGCACGTCGACCTCGACAACTTCCGCACGATCAACGACACGTTCGGCTCCTCGACCGGAGACATCGTGCTCGTCGAGATGGCACGCCGCGTCCAGGGCCTCGCCGACGAACGCGTGCGCATCGGCCGGGTCGGCGTCGACGAGATGGTGATCGTGGTCACCGATCACGGACCCAGCCTCTCCTTCGACGGCGAGCTGCGCCGGCTGGCGGACGAGATCCAGCGTCAGCTCCAGATGCCGCTCGCCATCCACGGACTGGAGCTCCGGCTGACCGCCTCGATCGGCGTGTCCCGCGCACCGGTCGATGCACACGGCGCCGAGCGACTGCTCGCCGCCGCGGAGCGCGCGCTGACCGCCGGCAGGCTCGAGGGACGCAACCGGCTCCGGTTCTACGAGCCCGAGCTCGACGCGGCCACGAGGACCGGACTCGCCCTCGACCGGGACCTCCGCCGCGCTGCGGCGTCACGTCAGCTCGAGGTCCACTACCAACCGATCATCGACCTCCGGACGGGATCGGTGGTGATGGCCGAGGCACTCGTCCGTTGGCACCACCCGGAAGAAGGCCCGATCCCGCCGTCGGTCTTCATCCCGACCGCGGAGGCGACCGGTGCCATCTCCGCGGTCAGCGATCTGGTGCTGTCCACCGTCGCACGGGACATCGCCGTCTGGAGCCAGGAGCAGATCCTCCCGCCACGGGCCCGGATCGCGGTCAACATCTCACCGACGGAGTTCGAGCAGCGGGACTTCACCGACCGACTCGCGACGACGCTCGCTGCCGAGGGCGTGTCACCGTCGCAGATCGAGCTCGAGATCACCGAGAGCCTGCTCGTGCAGGACCTGCGAGCCGCTGCGACGCGCTTGGAGCAGCTCGACGACCTCGGCTTCCTCATCGCACTCGACGACTTCGGCACCGGATACTCGTCGCTCTCCTACCTGCACTCCCTCCCGTTCCACACGCTCAAGATCGACCGGCGCTTCGTCGGCGACCTCAGGGACGACCGCTCGGGGACGATCACCCGGGCGATCCTCACGCTCGCCCACAACCTCGGCATCGTCGCCGTCGCCGAAGTCGTCGAGACCGACGGTCAACGTCGCTTCCTGACCGAGGCGGGCTGCGACCTCGTCCAGGGCTTCCTGTACCCACCACCCCTGCCGCGCGTCGCTTTC
>CAYSCB010000242.1:0-5068 GCA_964429335.1 uncultured Aquihabitans sp. | reverse complement strand
AGCGCCGGGTTGCTTTTCCACCCACCCCCACCCCCACCACCCCCGAACTCGCCCACCCCCGAACTCGCCCACCCCCGAACTCGGCACGTTTGACGTCGAATATCGACGTCAAACGTTCTCGGTACGGAGCCCTCAGGAGCGCTCGAGCGTCGCGGACGCCTCGATCGCCCGGCGCATCCGCCGCTGTGCCATCTGGAGGCTGCGTTCGATCTCGTAGAGGTCACCGAGCAGGTCGTCGCGGTCGGTGCCGCGGACGACCTCGCTCGCCTCGGTGATGCGGGCGATCACCTGGTCGAGGGTCGACTGCATCGACGAGAGGTCGGCGTGGAGGCTCACCCGCCATTCACTATCGGATTCCGCCGCTGCTGCACCACTACTACCGTGACCGATCGTGCTGCACCGACTCGATCTCCGAGGCGTCGCCGACCCGATCGGCCGGCTGCCGCGCCCCACCGTCGCCGGCGATGAGCCGATCGCTGCGGTGCGCTCCATCCTCGACGATGTCCGACGACGGGGCGACGACGCCCTGATCGAGCTCACCGAGCGCTTCGACGGCGTACACCTCGAACGGCTGCGGGTGCCACGCTCGGAGATCGACGCGGCGCTCGCGTCCTGCCCGGAGGACCTCCGGCGTGCGCTGGAGCTCGCGGCGGCGCGCATCCGCGCGCATCACGAGACCCAGCTGCGACCGGAGACGGTCCACGACGCCGACGGTGTGCACATCCGCTCCTACCACCGGCCCGTCGATCGAGCGGGCTGCTACGTGCCCGGCGGACGGGCCGCCTACCCGTCGACCCTGTTGATGACCGCGGTCCCGGCGCAGGTCGCCGGCGTGGCCGAGGTGGTCGTCTGCGTCCCACCCGACCGCGACACGGGATCGGTCGCGCCGGTCACCCTCGCAGCGGCGGCCGTCGCCGGTGTCGACGAGGTGTACGCGATCGGAGGTGCACAGGCGATCGGCGCGCTCGCCTACGGGACCTCCCAGATCCGCGCCGTCGACGTGATCTGCGGGCCCGGCAACCGCTACGTCGCGCTCGCCAAGCAGGAGGTCGCGGGAACCGTCGGCGTCGCAGCGGCCTTCGCCGGACCGAGCGAGGTGGTGGTGATCGCTGACGACTCGGTCCGTCCCGAGCTCGCCGCGGTGGACGTGATCCTGCAGGCCGAGCACGGACCCGACGGCCTCGCGTGGCTGATCTCCTGGGACGAGTCCGTCCTCGATGCGGTCGACGCCGAGATCGCCCGTCTCGTCGCGGCGGCGCCACGCAGCGCCGAGATCACCGCGACGCTCCGCGAGGGAGGCCACGGCGTGCTCGTCGACGACCCCGCCGCCGCGGTCGAGGTCGCGAACCTCGTCGCACCCGAGCACCTCGAGCTGCTGTGCCGGGATGCCGCCGGCCTGGTTTCGTCGATCCGCAACGCCGGTGCGATCTTCGTCGGGCCGTGGTCGCCCGCGTCGATCGGCGACTACGTCGCCGGACCGAGCCACGTGCTGCCGACCGACGGGACGGCCAGGTTCTCCTCGGCGCTCACCGTCGACGACTTCCTCAAGCACCACCATGTGATCACCGTCGACGGCGAGGCGTTCGACGCGATCGGGCCAGCGGTCCAGGCGCTCGCCGAGGCCGAGGGCCTCGACGCGCACGCAGAGTCGATCCGCCTGCGGCGGGCGTTGCGGTCCGGCGGCGCCGATGGGGGAGCGGGATGACCCGGCCCAGGGTGCGTGACGAGATCGCCCTCATGGAGGGCTACCACTCGCCGCAGGTCGACGTCCGCGTGCGCCTGAACACCAACGAGGCGCCGGAGCCGCCCCCGGAGGCGTTCGTCACCGAGCTCCGCGCTGCGCTCGACACGATCGCGTGGCACCGTTACCCGGACCGTGCAGCGACCGCGTTGCGGGCGCGAATCGCCGAGATCGAATCGCACGAGGTCCCGGGCGGGATCACCGCTCGCAACGTGTTCGCCGCCAACGGCTCGAACGAAATCCTGCAGTCGATCTGTCTCGCCTACGGCGGCGCCGGCCGGAAGGTCGCGACGTTCGAGCCGACCTATGCGCTGCACTCCCACATCGCGACGGTGTGCGGCTCGACGGCCGTGTCCGGTGAGCGGCGGGCCGACTTCACCCTCGATGTCGACGAAGCCCGACGGCTGCTGCTCGCGGAGCGGCCCACGATCACGTTCCTGTGCTCGCCGAACAACCCGACCGGACGACTGGAGCCGCCCGAGGTCGTCGAAGCGGTACTCGACGCGGTCGAGGAGATCGACGGTCTGCTCGTCGTGGACGAGGCGTACGGACAGTTCTCCCCGTGGTCGGCGCTGTCGCTCGTCTCCGAGGACCGTCCTGTCGTGGTGAGCCGCACCTACTCCAAGACGTGGTCCGCCGCCGCGCTGCGCCTCGGCTACCTGATCGCGCCGACCTGGGTCATCGACGACCTCGAGAAGGTCGTCCTGCCGTACCACCTCGACTCGATGACCCAGCTCGCCGGAACCATCGCACTCGACCACCTCGCCGACATGCGCCGGCGGGTGGCGCACCTGGTCGAGGAGCGCGGACGTGTCGAGGCGGCGCTCGGCGAGCTGCCCGTCGACGTGTGGCCGAGCGCCGCGAACTTCATCCTCTTCCGACCGCGGGACCGTGACGGCGCCGAGGTGTGGCAGGAGCTCCTCGACCGGTCCGTGCTCGTGCGCAACTGCGCGTCGTGGCCCGGCCTCCAGGGCTGTCTCCGCGTCACGCTCGGCGCACCGGCGGAGGACGACGAGTTCCTCGCAGCGTTGCGTGACGTCCTCGTGTGAACCGGTTCCGGTCCCATGTCCCCGCTGTGGGATCCTTGAGCCGTGAGCCCGACCACGCCCCCCACCCGGTCAGCGAGCGACGAGCGCGTGACGAAGGAGACCCGGATCTCCGTCACCCTCGACGTCGACGGCGACGGCACCACCGACTGCCGGACCGGTCTGCCGTTCTTCGACCACATGCTCGACCAGATCGGCCGCCACGGCGGCATGGATCTCACGCTGCACGCGGAGGGTGACGTCGAGATCGACGCCCACCACACCGTCGAGGACTCGGGGATCCTCCTCGGCGACGTGCTGCGTCGGGCACTCGGTGACAAGCGTGGCGTCCGGCGCTTCGCGTCCATCCGGGTCCCGCTCGACGAAGCGGTCGTCGAAGCGGTCCTCGACCTGTCGGGTCGTCCGTACCTGCACTACGAGATCGACCCGCCCGGCGAGAAGATCCTCGGGGACCCGCCGTTCGACCCGCAGCTGATGGAGGAGTTCTGGCGGGCGTTCGTCATGTCGTCGGGCATCACCCTGCACCTGACGCTGGTCCGTGGTCGCAACACCCACCACATCATCGAGGCGTCGGTGAAGGCCGCCGCCAGGGCGCTGCGCGATGCGGTGCGCATCGAGGGGACGGCGTTGCCGTCGACCAAGGGAACGCTGTGACCGACCGCGCCGGAGCGCCGCGGATCGCGGTGCTCGACTACGGCATCGGCAACCTGCGTTCCGCCGAGAAGGCGCTGGCCCACGTCGGAGCCGACGCGGTGCTGACAGCGGACCCGGACGTCGTCGCGGGTTCCGATGCGGTCGTCCTGCCCGGGGTCGGCGCCTACGGGCGTTGTCGTGAAGCGCTCGCCGAGACCGGACTCGACGACGTCGCGCTCGACGCGGTCGCCTCCGGCCGGCCGTTCCTCGGGATCTGCGTCGGCATGCAGCTCCTCTACGAGTCATCCGAGGAGGCGCCGGGTGTGGCCGGTCTCGGTGTCCTCAGCGGCGAGGTCAGGCGGCTGCCGTCGGGGGTCAAGCACCCGCAGATGCAGTGGAACCGGCTCGACCCGGTGACCGAGTCGCCGTTGCTCGACGGCCTCGGCGAACGCCCGTGGATGTACTTCGTGCACTCGTTCGCTCCCGAGGCCACAGCCGACGTGATCGCGACCTGCGACTACGGCGCCACGATCACCGCTGCGGCCCAGCGGGAGATGGTCATGGCGACGCAGTTCCACCCGGAGAAGTCCGGCACGCCGGGGTTGCAGCTGCTCGCGAACTTCGTGCGCCTCGCCGCTGGGGAGGAGAGGGACTGATGGATCTGTATCCGGCGATCGACCTGCTCGAGGGGCGTTGCGTGCGGCTCTACCAGGGCGACTACGGCCGCAGCACCGTCTACGGCGAGGATCCCGTCGCCCAGGCGCTCGCCTTCCAGGCCGAGGGTGCGCCGTGGGTGCACGTCGTCGACCTCGACGCGGCGCGCACCGGCGAGCCACGCAACCGCGACCTGGTCGCAGCGATCGCCGGAGCGTTGGACGTGCCGGTGCAGACCGGCGGAGGTGTCCGCAGCGTCGAGGCCGCCGAGGCGCTGTTCGCTGCGGGGGTGTCCCGCGTGGTGCTCGGCACCGCGGCGCTCGAGGATCCCGACCTCGTCCGACGGCTCGCCGCGGCGCATCCGGTCGCTGTCGGCCTGGATGCGAGGGGAACCGAGGTCGCGGTCCGGGGCTGGTTGGAGGGTTCGGGTGCCGATGTCGTGGACCTGGCCGTCGCGTTCGGCGACGCCGGGGTCGACGCGCTGGTCGTCACCGAGATCGGCCGGGACGGGACCCTCGCCGGCCCGGACCTCGAAGGGCTGTCCCGTGTGCTCGCAGCGAGCTCGATCCCGGTCATCGCCTCCGGTGGGATCGGCACCCTCGACGACGTCCGGGCGCTCGCCGCGCTGTCGGTCGAGGGGCGTACGCTCGCAGGGGCGATCACCGGACGAGCCGTCTACGAGGGCGCGTTCACCGTCGCCGAAGCCGTCGCCGCGACCCGTGACGAGACAGCCCCATGACCGAGACAGCCGTATGACCGCCGTCGCCCGTGTGATCCCGTGCCTCGACGTCGACGCCGGCCGCGTCGTCAAGGGCGTGAACTTCGTCGAGCTCCGCGACGCCGGCGACCCGGTCGAGCTCGCCGCGCGCTACGACGCCGAAGGCGCCGACGAGCTCGTGTTCCTCGACATCACCGCGTCCTCCGACGCCCGGGCGACGACCATCGACATGGTGCGACACACCGCCGAGGAGGTGTTCATCCCGTTCACCGTCGG
>CAYSCB010000241.1:0-5104 GCA_964429335.1 uncultured Aquihabitans sp. | reverse complement strand
CCTGCTCTACGTGCTCGTCGGCATCGTCGGTCTCGGGGTGAACTCGCTCGTGTTCACGATCGCCGAGGCGGTGGGCGTGCCACGGGTGACGACCGGGCTCAACGAGGCGCTGGATCCGATCGAGGGGTCGTTCCTGCTGAGCGTGATGGTGTCGATCCTCGTGCTGTTCGTCCTGAACAACGAGTTCACGTTCTGGGAGGAGCGCTACCGGGGTTGGAAGCTGATCCCGGCGTTCGGCGTGTTCTTCGTGATGTCGCTCATCGGGACGCTCGTGCACGTCGCTGTGTTCAAGTTCCTGCAGGGCATCGGGTTCCTGCTGTCGGTGCTCGGCACCGACTGGGCCCGGGTCGCCCAGAACCTGATCGGCGCGACGGTCGCGTTGGTCGTCAACTGGTACCTGAACTCGACGTACCTCTGGCGGCGACGTCAGCGCTGAGCCAGGGTGTCCGCGATCTCACCCGACGCGACCGGCGATCGCCCGGTCCATGGCTGCGACGACGTCCTCGGCGGTGGCGCCCGGTCCGATCACCTCGGCGATGCCCGCCTCCGCGAGGGCCGGGAGGTCCTGGTCCGGCACGATCCCCCCGACGACCACAGGGGTGTCGAGCCCTGCGGCGCGCAGGCCCGCCACCACCGGTGGCGCGAGCGCGAGGTGCGCGCCCGACAGCATCGACAGCCCGACGGCGTCCACGTCCTCGTCGCGTGCCGCAGCGACCACCATCTCGGGGGTCTGGCGCAGCCCCGTGTAGATGACCTCGAACCCGGCGTCGCGCAGGAGCCGGGCGACGACCTTGACGCCGCGGTCGTGACCGTCGAGGCCCAGCTTCGCGACGAGCACGCGCCCCCGGGAGTGCGACATCGGCAGCATCAGCGCTGTGTTCCCATCGCGTCCGGCTCCATCAGATCGCCGGAGCCTCGTGCCACCACCCGAACACGTCACCCATCGCACGCATGGTCTCGCCGAGCGTGGCACGGACCCGGGCCGCGTCGATGAGCGTCGGCATCAGGTTGACCGTCGGATCAGCCGCCTCGGCCCGCAGCCGGTCGAGCACGTCCCGCACGGCGTCGTCGGACCGGTCGGCCCGGACCCGAGCGAGCCGCTTGCGCTGCTGGTCCTCGACGAGCGGATCGATGTACAGGATGTCCGGTGGGTCCTCCTCGTTGCCCTCGAGGTGGTCGGTGACGCCCACGACCCGGTACCGACCGTCGTTGAGACGACGTTCGAGGTCGTAGGCGGACTCGGCGATCTCCGCCTGGAACCAACCTTCCTCGATCCCGCGGACCGCACCCTCGAACATCGACCCGTCGCCGATGTCGCCGATGCGAGCGAGCAGCTCCTCGGCGAGCTCCTCCATCCGGTCGGTGAGGGCCTCGACGTACCACGATCCCCCGAGCGGGTCGGCGACGTTCGCCACCCTCGACTCGAGTGCGATCACCTGCTGGGTGCGCAGCGCGATCCGCGCCGCCTTCTCGGTCGGCAGGGCGAGGGTCTCGTCCATCGAGTTCGTGTGCAGGCTCTGGGTGCCTCCGAGAACGCCGGCGAGCGCCTCGATCGAGGTCCGCACGATGTTGACCTCGGGCTGCTGCGCTGTGAGCGACACCCCGGCGGTCTGGGTGTGGAACCGCAGCTGCATCGAACGATCCGCCTGCGCGCCGTAGCGGTCGCGCATCCAGCGCGCCCAGATGCGACGAGCGGCGCGGTACTTGGCGATCTCCTCGAAGAAGTCGATGTGCGCGTTGAAGAAGAAGCTGAGCCGTGGAGCGAACGCGTCGATGTCCAACCCGGCACGGAGGCCCTGTTCGACGTAGGCGAAGCCGTTGCCGAGCGTGAAGGCCAGCTCCTGAGCCGCGGTCGAGCCGGCTTCCCGGATGTGGTACCCGGAGACCGAGATCGGGTGCCAGCGGGGCATCTCCGCCGAGCAGAACCTGACCGAGTCGTCGACGAGACGCATCGACGGGCGGGGCGGGAACAGGAACTCCTTCTGGGCCTGGAACTCCTTGAGGATGTCGTTCTGGAGCGTGCCACCCAGGGTCACCCGTGGGGTGCCGCCGTCCTCCGCCGCGGCGATGAACATCGCGAAGATCGGCGCCGCTGGCGAGTTGATCGTCATCGAGGTGGTGACGCCGCCGAGGTCGATCCCGGCGAAGAGATCCTCCATGTCATCCAGGGTGTCCACCGCGACGCCGCAGCGACCGACCTCACCGAGGCACATCGGATCGTCGGAGTCACGGCCCATCAGGGTCGGGAGATCGAACGCGACCGAGAGACCGTCGCCACCGTGCGCGAGCAGCTCCCGGAACCGGCCGTTGGTCTCGACCGGGGTGCCGAATCCGGCGAACATCCGCATGGTCCAGACCTTCGAGCGGTACATCGACGCGTACGGACCCCGTGTGTAGGGGAACTGGCCGGGCAGGTCCCCGCCTCGGGCGTCGACCGGTCCGTACACCGGCTCCACCGGCACCCCGGACATCGTCGTCGTCTCGACGTCCCGCTTCGGGCTCCGGTCGTAGGCCTCAGCCCAGGTGACCCATGTCTCGTTGGGGTCCTGAGAACCGTCCATCCCCACGATCGTAGAGCCACAACGGCCACGCGGTGCCGCCCCGCCCGGTTGCGTCGGGTCTACGTTCCGGTGGTGATCAGATCCTCCACCCACCGCGGAGCCGTCGCGCTCCTCGCCGTGGTCCTGTCGATCGCTGTGGCCTCCTGCAGCGGCAACGAGACATCGGCGGGCCCTTCGACGACCAGCGCTGGTCCGGCGCGTTCGACGCCGACGTCGACCGCTCCGGAGTCGAACGGCTCGGCCCCTCCTGGAAGACCGACGCCCTCGGCGGGATGCGGCACCACGACCGTCGCACCGGTGACCGACGAGCGGCGGACGCTCACCTCGTCCGGCATCGAACGGTGGTACCTGCTGACGGTGCCCCCGTCGCGCACCGGGTCCGAACCGCTGCCGCTGCTGTTGGACTTCCACGGTCTCACCGAGGGTGCCGAGGCCCACATCAGGATGAGTGGCTTCGACCAGCTCGCCGGACGCGACGGATTCGTGCTCGCGACACCGAACGGCACCAAGGAGCCGGTGCAGTGGTCGATCGCCATGGCCGACAACGAGGATGTCACCTTCGTCGACGACCTCGTCGACGAACTCGGTCGCGACCTGTGCCTCGACCTCTCCCGCGTCTACGCGACAGGTCTGTCCAACGGAGCGATGTTCAGCTCGGTCCTGGCATGCCAGCGCTCGGATCGGATCGCTGCGATCGCCCCGGTCGCCGGGGTGATCTACCCCGACGGGTGCCAGACCCAGCGACCGGTTCCCGTCCTCGCCATCCACGGCACCGCTGATCCGATCCTCCTCTTCAACGGCGGCGTCGGGGACCTCAGCGGCATGCTGTCGGGCAGCACCGACGCGTCGCAGACGAGCACTCCCCCGGCGGAGGTCGACGGGCCCGGCTACCCCGACAACGTCCGGAAGTGGGCCGCACACAACAGCTGTGCTGCCAAGCCGACCGACACCCGCCCGGTCACCGACGTGCTGTTGCGCACCTATGACTGCCCGACCGACGGCGCCGTGGAGTTCTACGTCGTCGAGGGTGGCGGCCACTCGTGGCCCGGCAGCGAGTTCAGCAGCCAGATCGCCCAGATCGTCGGTCCCACCAACATGGACCTGCACGCGAGCGAGGTCATCTGGACCTTCCTCAGCCGCTTCCGCTCACCGACGACCTGACGGCCGCCCCACCATGTCACCACCCCCTCCGCGTTCTGGGGGTCGTCATCGACACGATGTGTCGATGACGACCCCCAGTTTCGGGAGTTGCGGGTGTCGCGTGCTCAGTTGGACTTGGCGATGGCGGAGGCTTCCTTGGCGCACTCCTCGTACTTCTGGGCGAGCGACGGATCCTTGGCGACGTCCACCGCCAACTTCTGTGCCGCCGCGGCAAGCTCCGTGGACAGCTCGGTCATCTGCTTCATGTTGCTCAGGTTCTTGCCGTCCTTGGCATCGTTGACCATCCCGGCCAGCTCCTTCGCCTTCGAGCAGAACTCGTCGATCGACATGTCGCCGCCACTGCCGCTCGAGTTGCCGGATGCGGTGGTCGGGGTCTCTGAGCCGTTGTCGGCGGACGTGCCGCTCGACCTGGCGGCGGTCGTCGTCGTGGAGTCGGCCTTGTCGTCTCCGCCGCAACCGACGAGGAAGGTCGCCGGCAGGGTCAGCACCAGGCAGATGCCGAGGATGCGCTTGGTCATGATCACTGCTCCATCCGTGAGGTCGTTGCGCCCCGACCGGATGTCGATCGGCGCCGACGTCGCATTCTTGTCCCGGGTCGTGCGGTTGTGCGCGCATGGATGCGTTCAGCTGGGCTCATGGCTGCTTGATGAGCTCCCCGATCAGCGCCCGCCACTCTGCTTCATCGACGCCGTAACCGACGACGACGAAGCGGCCCGACGGGTCGGCCAGCCAGAGTCCGTCCTCGACGTGTCCCCAACTCCAGCCGTCGAGGCTCGCCGCCTCGACGACGGTACCGCCGAGCGAGGAGACCGTGACGCCGCTGTCGCCGACGAACTCGGTGACGTGGGTGCCCGGATCACCTGGCACCTCCCAGTGACGTGTGCATGGTCCGCCGATCCCCGATCCCCCGCCGGCACCCGGGAGCGGTACCGGATCGAAGCGAGTAGGCAGGAGTTTCCCGAGGTCGGCGAGTCCGGGCCTTGTCGGGCAGTCCGCGGGTGTCGTGATTGCGGCCGCGGACGGCACGTCCTCCGTTCCGGCGGGCATGGACGCACAACCGCGTGCGAGCGGCTCTACTCGGAGCACTCCGGGCAGGGACCGCATCGCGGGCCAGTCGATCCGCCCCGCCGCGTCGGGGTCGCTCACACGGAACGACGTCGGAAGGTCCTCCGGCCGGCTCGCGGCGAGCAGATCAGGCTGATCGTGGAAGATGTCGCGGAACTCCCGGTAGGTGGCGGCACGGTCCACGTAGTCGAGTCCATGGGCCCCGGATGCGACCAGCGCTGCCCGAATGGTCGCGATCTGCTCGTCGGTCGCCGTCGGCTGGAGGTAGATGCGGGCACCCCGACCGAGACTGCACTCGTCAGCGATCGTCGTCGACG
>CAYSCB010000240.1:0-5105 GCA_964429335.1 uncultured Aquihabitans sp. | reverse complement strand
AGGGAGGGACCAGGGAGGGACCAGGGAGGGACCAGGGAGGGACCAGGGAGGGACCGGGGAGGGACCGGGGACGATCCGGCAGGTCAACCAGGTCGGTGGACGGGATCCGGTGCCGGTTCGTGGCTCGGGATGATCCGGTTGCGGCCGCTCTCCTTGGCCACGTAGAGCGCGGCGTCGGCCAGGCGGACGAGCCCCTCGGGGTCCGTGCCGTCGCTGGTCGCGCAGCCACCACTGACGGTGACGGCGAGGCTGTCGCCGCCGTCGACGGGGAAGGGTCGCTCGGCGACGTCGAGGCGCACCCGGTCGGCGATCTCGAGCGCACGGTCGTCGTCGGTGTCGGGGAGGAAGACGAGGAACTCCTCGCCGCCCCACCGACCGGCGATCGCATCCGCGGGGAGTTGCGCGACGACACGCTGCGAGAACTCCTTCAACACGGTGTCGCCGCCGGCGTGGCCGACCGAGTCGTTGATGCGCTTGAAGAAGTCGATGTCGAACATGATCACGCCGACCTCGACACCGAGTCGTGCGGAGGTCGTCGCGAGCTCCTGGATGCGCTCGTCGAGGTGGCGGCGGTTGAACAGGCCGGTGAGCGGGTCGGTGCGACTGATCCGGTCGAGCTCGACGTTGCGGTGGCGCAGCTGGTCCTGCACCCGCTTGAGTCGGACCGCTGAGCTGACCCGGGCGATCAGCTCGCTCGGTTCGAACGGCTTCTTCAGGTAGTCGTGCGCTCCGAGCGCGAGTCCCTGCACGACGTCGTCGGTGCTGGTGCGCCCGCTGAGGAACACGACCGGGAGGTCGCACAGCCGCGGGTCGCGCTTGAGCGCCGTGAGGACCTGGTGGCCGTCGAGCCCCGGCATCTCGATGTCGAGCAGGACGACGTCGGGGTCCTCGGTCTCGCACGCGACGAGGGCGGACTCTCCGTCGCTTGCCTCCACCACGGTGTAGCCCTGCTGTTCGAGGTGGCGACGCAGCACCGCGCGGACGACGAGGGAGTCCTCGGCGACCAGAACCCGGGCCGGTTCCATCACACCGACGCTCCCACCGGAAGCGCCGGTCCGGACCCGGCGGTGACGCGTGCATCAGCCGGCTCGTCGCCCGGCACATCGCCCGGCTCATCGGACTCGGATGCAGACTCGGATGCGGGCTCGGCCCACCCCGCGGGCGGGGCCGCGGTGTCGAGGATCTCGAGCAGCGCGCCCACGTCGACGAGCAGGACGAGGCCATCATCGGCCTCGATCACCCCCGACAGGAGGTGGCCAACCTGACCGTCCGGCGGTGGTCCGGGCGCAGCAGCGAGGTCCACCACCGAGGTGACCGCCGCGACCGCGAGGCCGAAGCGACGATCCCCGTGCTGCAGCAGCAGGACGTGGTCACGGCCCGGCCCCAGAGCGTCGAGCACCGCAAGGGCGTCACCACCGTCACGCAGCAGCCCGACGACGCCGTCGCGCGATGACGGCAACGCCGACAGCCGCTCACCGGATCGCACCTCACGGACGTGGTCGACCGGTATGGCGTACTCGCCGTCGCCGACCTGGAAGCGCACCATCGTGGTCATCGGGACTCCTCCAACTTGCGGTCGAGCAGACGTGCCAGCTCGTCGGGCCGATAGCCCTGCAGGGCGGACTCGATCTCCTCCGGCGCGCTGTGCTCGAGCGTGGTCCGGGCGACAGAGAACGCGCGGCGCGCGGCGCCGTGGTCTCCGGCGGCCTCGAGCGCGAACGCCAGGTGCGTGTGCGCCTCGACCGAGTCGGGGTGCAGGTAGGCGCAGCGTCGGAACGCCGCGACCGCCTCCGCGAGCTCCCCGGAGCGCATCGATGACAGGCCCACCGAGATCATCTCCTCGACGCTCAGCACGGGTGACGCCGGCGATGGTGTCGCCGATGTGGGAGCCATCAGCGTGGGGGTCGCCGATGAGGGTGTCGCCACCGGGTCTGTCGCTGGTGAGGGAGCCGCCACCGAGTCTGTCGCCGGTGAGGGAGCCGGATGGACGCGCGGGTCGGGCGTCGGGGCAGCTCGACGTGGTGGGATCGGTCGTGCGTCGACGGGTCCGACGGGACGCTGCGGCGGAGCCGGTCGGGTCCGCGTCGACGTCGCCCGCGACGCCGTGAGCTGCCGGACATCCGATCGGACACCCGGTCGATGCCGGCGCCGGTACACGAAGGCGGAACCCATCCGCTCCAGCTCGAAACGGTCGGTGACCTGCCACAGCGACTCGGAGTAGCCGAGGAACACCACGCCGTCAGGAGCGAGCCACTGCTCGAAGCGCTTCAGCAGTCGGACGATCTGCTCATGGCCGAAGTAGATCATCACGTTCCGGCAGAAGATCACCGGGCACGCTCCGGGATCGAACGGCGGTGCGTCCGATGCGAGGTTGACCCGCAGCACCTCGACACGGTCGCGGATCTCGTCGACGACGGTCCACGCGTCCGGGCCGCTGCGTCGCAGGTACCGACGGCGGTGCTCCTCGTCGAGCCCGGCGATCTCGCGTCCGCTGTAGGTCGCCGCACGGGTTCGTTCCAACGCGGTCATCGAGATGTCGGAGGCGATGACGGTGGAGGTCGTGTCCCCCTGCGCGTCGAGCAGCATCGCCAGGCTGAAGGGCTCCTGGCCATTGGCGCACGCGGCGCTCCAGATCGTCGTGGGACGTCCGATCGTCGGCAGCACCCCTGTGGCGAGCGCGTCGAACTGGGCGGGATCGCGGAAGAACGCCGACTCCTGGACCGTCACGTGGTCGACCAGCGACTGCAGCGCGGCGGGATCGCTGTCGAGTCGGGCGACGAAGGCGTCCACGGTCGTGGCGGACCGGCGCGCAGCGTCGTCGAGGCAGCGTTCGAGCCGGCTGCGCATCGACTCCTCGGAGCGCAGCCCGGCGCGTCGGGCCAGCACCGCCGACGCAGCGGCCAGGGTCGCTGGTGCGACGGTCATGCCATCACCCCGACGCAGGAGCGGATGATCTCCCCCGCGATCTCGCCGAGCGGTGCCACCGTCGTCAGGGCACCCGCTCGGGCAGCGGCGCGCGGCATGCCGTAGACCGCGCAGGTCGCCGCGTCCTGGCCGATGGTCGTCGCGCCGCGGCGGTACATGTCGAGCAGGCCCGCCTCGCCGTCGGATCCCATCCCGGTGAGGATCACGCCGACGCCGACCGAGCCGACCTGCGCGGCCATCGAGCGGAACAGCTCGTCGGCCGACGGGCGGTGGATCGTGTCGGGAGCGGCCGACAGCTCGATGCGTCGACCGGGCCCGACCTTGAGGTGCCGACCACCAGGTCCGATGTAGACCGTCGCCGGCAGGATCGGCTCGCCATCGACCGCCAGCTTCACCGGGAGCGCGGACGTGCGCGCCATCCACTCGACGAGCCCCTCGACGAAGTCGTCGTGGAGGTGTTGGACCACCAGCACCGGCGAGCGCAGACCGACGAGGCCCGACAGCACCGTCGCCAACGCCGGAGGTCCGCCGGTCGAGGCGGCGATGCCGACCACCCTGGAGGCGCTCCCCCTCGCCGCGGCCGCGGCATCCGTGGTCGATGCGGTCGTCGATGCGGTCGTCGCTGCGGTCGTCGATGCGGTCGTCCCTGCGGTGTCCGGCGACGACGCGGCGCCGGTGATGTGACCGCCGTTGCGACGTGTCGCGCCCGGACCGTTCAACCGGCCGCGCGGGTGGCGCAGGACCGGGATGCCGCGCAGCGCCGTGACCGCCGCACGGATCCGCTCCTCCTCCTCTGCGTTCCAGCGACCGGGCTTCGGCAGGGCGTCGACCGCACCGGCGACGAGGGCCTCCACCGCCCGCGCGGAGCTGCGGGTCGTGATCGTGGCCGACAGCACCAGGATCGGCGTCGGGCAGTGGCCCATGACCTGCTCGATGACGTACTGGCCGCCGCCGTCCGGGATCTCGAGGTCGAGGGTGGCGACGTCGGGACGCAACCGCTCGATCACCTCGACGGCCTCGGCGCCACCTGCTGCCTCACCGATCACGCGGATCGAGCCGCCCGCTTCGAGCACCCGGACGAGGTGCGCGCGCTGGACCAGCGAGTCCTCGACCACCACCACCTCGACCGGACCGCGTCGACGCCGGTTCGGACGTTCCATCAGGACCGACCCAGCAGCCGGTTCACCGCGGCCAGCAGCCCTGCCTCGTCGAATGCGCTCTTCACGATGTAGCCGTCCGCTCCTGCCTCGAGGCCCCGCTGGCGATCGGTGTCGCTGTCCCGGGATGTCAGGATCAGGATCGGCAGGTTCTCGGTCGCGGGTTGAGCACGGATCGCCTCTGTCAGCGCGCAGCCGTCCATGTTGGGCATGTCGACGTCGGTGAGAACCAGATCGACGGGCGCCTCGGCCAGCGCGGCCAGCGCCTCGACGCCGTCCTCGACGACGAGCACGTCGAAGCCGGATCGCTCGAGGATCGACCGCTGCAGCTCACGAACGGTCATCGCGTCATCGACGACGAGGATCGACCCGCCGGTGACGCCACGTTCGACCATCAGCTCGGACTCCAGCGCGTTGGCGATGCGGTCACCGCCGGCGTGGGCGAGCCGCGCACGGTCGATGAGGCCCGGGGCGTCGAGCACGAGGATGATCGACCCATCCGGTTCGACGCTCGCGCCGGCCATCATGTCGAGCCGCGGCAGCAACTTGCCGAGGCCCTTGACCACGACGTCACGCTGGCCGATCAGCTCGTCGACCCGGAAGGCGTGGCTGCGGGTGACCCCGGCGAGCACCACGACCGCGCCCGCGTCGGCCGGGTCGGTCGGGTGGCCGAGCGTGTCGGACAGGTTCGCCACCGGCACCGGACGCTCGCCGACCCAGACACGGGTCCGGCCCTCGGAGCGGATCTCCTTGTCGGGGTCGTGCGCGACCGACACCAGCACCGAGTGCATCGGGACCGCGTAGCGACGACCTCCCGCGGCGACCAGCAGGCACGGCATCACCGCGAGCGTGATCGGCACGATGAGGCGGAACTCGCTGCCCTGTCCGGGTTCGGAGTGCACCTCGATCCGCCCGCGGACGCCTTCGACGCTGGTGCGCACCGCGTCGAGACCGACGCCACGACCCGAGATCTCCGAGATGAACCTCGCGCTGATGCTCGGCCAGCTCGGCCTCACCTACGCG
>CAYSCB010000239.1:0-5122 GCA_964429335.1 uncultured Aquihabitans sp. | reverse complement strand
GATCCTCCCCCACGGCCTGCTCGAGATCTCCTCGATCCTGGTCGCTGCCGGTGCCGGTCTGCAGATCTCCTGGGCGATCATCGCTCCCGGTGACCGGACCCGGGCGTCAGCACTCAAGGACGCCGGGTTGCGCTCGGTGGTGATCGTGACCGGTCTCGTCGTCTGCTTCGTCGTCGCCGGTTTCATCGAGGGCTTCGTGACCCCGTCGGATCTGCCGACGTCGATGCGGGTCGGCATCGGTTGCTCGGTCCTCCTCCTGTTCGTCACCTACGTCGTCGGGTTCGGGCGACGTGCCGCCGCGGACGGAGCAACCGGCCTGTTCGGCGAGGAGACGTCATCGCAGCTCGGTGGCGACGTCGGCGGTCACAGCCGTCCGGTGGACTTGGCGAGCAGGTAGGCGTCACTGACGTCGATGCCCAGACGCCCGGGTGCGGCGTCGACGACGGTGGCTCCCATCGCACGCAGCCGCAGCGCTGTGCGCTCACGATCCTCGAGTGCCTGCAGCGCCGCTGTCTGTCGGTAGGCACCCTCAGCGTCCACGGCTCGGTCGATCGCCCAGGCGCGCACCTGTGGGTCCTGCACCGCGGCCACGATGACGAGGTGGGTGCGGGTGACGAGCGGCAGGGCCGGTACCAGGGAGTCGGCGACGGCTTGCTCGTTCAGATCGGTCAGCAGGACCAGCATGGCCCGACGTCGGTACCGGGCGACCACCTCGGCGAACGCTCCGGTGTAGTCGGACTCGGCGAGCTCGGGCTCGAGCCGGTAGAGCGCCTCGGCCACCCGACCGACCTGGTCGTGGTGGCGTGCCGGCGCCACGACGGCGCGGACACGCCGGTCGAAGGCGAGGAGACCGCAGCGGTCACCCAGGCGGGTGGCGACCGCGGTGAGCGTCATCGCCGCGTCCATGGCATGTTCGACCCGCGGCACCCCCGCGACCCGACCGGCCATGATCCTGCCGTTGTCCACGACGACGACGACGCTCTGGTTGCGCTCGGCGCGGTAGGTGCGGACGATCGGCTTGCCGGCACGAGCCGTGGCCGTCCAGTCGATGCGACGGAACTCGTCGTCGGGTCCGTACTCGCGGAGCTGCTCGAACTCGGTGCCACCCCCGAGTCCCCGCGCGGAGCGGAGACCGACCTCGAGGATGCGAGCTCGTCGGATGCGGATCTCGGCCTCTTCACGTGACGGGAACGCGGGGTGGACGCGCAGCACGGTGACAAGGGGGATCGAACGCTGCCGGGACCCGAGTCCGAGCCGGCCGTCGATGCGGACCGTGAGGTGTCGCAACTCGAAGCGTCCGCGCCGTGAGGGCCGGATCGTGGTCGAGATCCGGAACGTGTCCCCCGCTGGGACGATGGCGTCGAAGCGCCGCGCACCGGCGTGCATCGACGGCGCGAGATCGTCGGCGACCCGGATCCGCAGCCGCCGGTGAGACTCCGAGCGGATCGTCCAGGTCAGCGATCCTTCGTGGCCCACCTCGAGGACCGGCGGGTGGGCGCGTTGCACCACGAGCTGGCCCGGCGCGGTGCCGAGAGCGCCGTCGAGGAGGACGACTCCGACGATCAGCGCGGCCACCGCTGCGATCGCAGCGAGGACGTCGACGTCGCCGCCGGGGAACGCCGCCAGTCCGACGGCGACGACCGCGGCGAGGATCGCCGCTCGACGGGTCGGCAGCAGGCTCATCGGTGCATGCTCATCTCAGCGTGCTCACCTCGGCGCCGGCACCGTCGCGAGCAGGCTGTCGAGCAGACCGTCGGCGGTGATGCCGTCGAGCTCGAGCTCCGGTCGGACCACGAGCCGGTGGCGCAACGTCGGCTTGGCGACCGCCTTCACCTCATCGGGGGTCACGTAGGAGCGCCCCGACAGCCACGCCCACGCCTTCGAGGCGTGCAGGAGCGCAGCAGCGCCACGGGGTGACACCCCGAGGTCGACCGACGGGGACTCCCTCGTCGCACGGCACAGCGCGACGATGTACTGCTGCACGGTCGGTTGCACGTCGACGCGGTCGACCTCCTCACGGGCACGGGCCAGGTCCGCCGCTCCGGCGACCGGACGGACCCCGGCCCCGACGATGTCGTGCGGATCGAGTCCACGGTGGTGCCGGGCGAGCACCTCGACCTCCTGGTCGAAGCTCGGATAGCCGACCAGGAGCTTGAACATGAACCGGTCGAGCTGCGCCTCCGGCAGCGGGTAGGTCCCTTCATGCTCCACCGGGTTCTCGGTCGCGACCACGACGAAGGGATCCGGGAGCGCACGAGCGACGCCCTCGGCGGTGACCTGGCGCTCCTCCATCGCCTCGAGCAACGCCGATTGCGTCTTCGGCGGCGTCCGGTTGATCTCGTCGGCCAGGAACAGGTTGGTGAAGATCGGCCCCTCCCGGAAGCGCATGCCGTCGGCTGACGATCCGTCGAGGACGAGCTGGCCGGTCACGTCCGACGGCATCAGGTCGGGAGTGAACTGCACACGCCCGAACTGCAGGTCGAGGGCCTGCGCCATCGTCTTGACCAGCAGCGTCTTGGCGACGCCCGGCACCCCCTCGAGCAGCACGTGGCCCCGCACAAGGAGCGCTGCGACGAGGCCGGACAGGGTGCCCTCCTGGCCGACGACGACCTTGCCGATCTCATCGCGCAGGGCGAGGATCGCCTCGCGGGGATCGGACTCCGAGGCACCCCCGGACGGGTCCGACGAGTACGGCGGCGGCAACGTTGGATCAGACATGCGGGTGCAGAACCTCCTGGCGGATGTCGGACAGGGCCTGCGCCAGGCGCAGGAGCGCTTCGGCGGAGTCGACGGGTGCGTCGAGCAGGACGGCGGCGAGCTCGCCGGGATCGCGGCCCGTGCGGGACGCGACGACCTCGACGAGGATGTTCGGCGCCGCGTCAGGGGGGACGCCGAAGCGTCGTCCGAGCCCGCTGCGAGCATCCCGGCGGAGCACGTCGGCGGCACGCTGCGGTGTGCCACGTCGGCGGAGGAGGTCGCCCACGGCGACGACGAGCTCGGACCCGGCGATCTCGACCGGCATGCGCTCGACGACGACGGACCCGAGACGTCGACCCCGCCACCAGGCGTACAGCACGAAGGCGACGACGAGTTGGAGGAGGGCCAGCTTCACGCCGGTCGGCAGGAGCTCGAGCGGGCTGCGCGTCCCGTCGGGTGCGACCCCGCCGGTCGGGAGCGGGTCGACGAACGTGATCGACGTGCCCACCGTCGCGCCGTCGGCGCTCGGGCCGAGCAGCCGCAGGGCGAGCGCGGCGTTGTCGAGCGGTTGTCCGCCGGCCTCCTTGGCGGGTTGCAGGCGGGCGTTCGACCACCGGTACGGCGAGCCGAGGGTGATCACCGACCCGTCACCGACCCGCTCCTCGACCACGTCGGCCGTGGCGTCGTCCCCGTAGCAGGACCGCTGCTCGCCAGATCGCCCGACCTCCACCGGCTCGGCCGGCAGCACGTCGATCGGCCCCAGGCCGTCGAGTCGTGCGATGTCGCAGCGACCGGGGTCACGGGGTTCCGCCGCCATGTCGGCGAGTGACCGGCTGCTGACCGCACCGGTCCAGCCCATCGGGACGCCGCCTTCTTCGCCAGGGTCCGACGTCGAGGTTCGCGGGGAGCCGAGGACGACCAGTGCACCGTTGCGCGCTGCGTCACGAGCGCTGCGGTACTCGACGGTGGTGAGCATGTCCGGCACCGGGATCACGAGCACGTCGCCGGGTCCCGGCGGATGACGACGCATACGGTCCGCCGAGGTCGTGGTGAGGTGTGCTCCACGTTCCCGAAGGAGGATCGCGATCGCCCGGTACCCGTCCGGTGCGCTGGAGGTGACATCGAACGGTCGGGCCGACGATCGACGGCCCGACAGGACGATCACGACGGCGAACGCGACGACGATCAGCACCGCTGCGATCCACACGCCCCGACCCGTTCGGGGCGATGCGTCCCCGGCCGCCGGGGATCCAGCGGGGCTCATCCGACGTCCTCAGAGGCACCCGCACCAGCACCAGCACCGACACCGACGTCCGGAGCGGTCTCCCCGGTCAGGAACCCGGGATCGAACCGACGGTCGACCGGTGCGGCGAGCACCCGGTCTGCCGCGACGCGGAACCGGGCGTTCTCCTCCGCCCCGGTCGGCAGGTCCGCGTACCAGGGCAGCTCGAAGAGCACGCAGCACGTGTCGAACTCGTCGGCAGCGAGGTTCGTGGAGCTGCCGAGCGCGATCCGCAGCTCGCCGGTCGTCATCCCGGGGAGGTCCGGAAGCTGTCGTCGGTCGACGAGCACGCGGATGAGATGGCGGTAGCGCGCACGCATCGCCTCCTTCCAGGCACCTGCGGACTCGAACCGCTCCGCGTCGGCCAACCAGTCCGCCGCCCGTCGACGGTGCTCGACCTCGGCGTCCGACAACGGCTCCGTCGCGGCCGAGCGTCGCGCCCGGCTTCGCGTGGCGACGATCCGGACGACGAGGAGCACCAGCGCCGCCACCGCCGCGAGGATCAGCACCCACGCCACGACCGTGCCGATCCCACCGCCGAAGCTCCCCGGCGTGCCGGGCACGTCGTCGCCGAACAGCTTCTGCAACTGGTCCCCGATCCAACGCATGATCCGCTCGATCCACGACGGCTCGTAGGAGAACGCCGGTCGCGACATCACGTCCCGGACCCGGTCACGGACTACGGTCGGATCAGCCGGCCCGCCGGGGTCTCCCTGAGCGCCAGCGACACCCGTCAGGACCGACAGGGTGGTGATCAGCGGGCGACGTTCAGGTCGGTACACCGGCGCCTCCGACCAGCAGGCCCCGAGCCGCGGAACGACAGAACAGGTCGAGTCCCCGGGCTCTGCAACGCATGTCCACGTGCACCCGCGCAGCGATGCAGGCGGTCAGCGGCAACGTGACGAGCAGCACGAGCGAGGTCGCCTGCTGTGCCACGGTGATCCACACGTCCGGAAGACCGAGCATCAAGACGAGTGCCGCCGGTCCGAGCAGGAGCGACATCCTCAGCACGGTGGTGATCACGAACACACCAAAGCTGACGGCCAGGGCGGTGCCGAACGCCACGAGGGCTAGGCGCACAGAGCGGCCGATGGTGGCGAACGGTCCCAGCAGCCCACCCACGGCGCGGGGACCCGCCTCGGC
>CAYSCB010000238.1:0-5131 GCA_964429335.1 uncultured Aquihabitans sp. | reverse complement strand
AGGCCAACCCGATCGCGGCGATCATCTCGCTGCAGCTCATGTTGGACTTCCTGGGTGAGTCCGATGCCGCGTCGAAGGTCGCGGCGGCCTGCGACAACCCCGAGCGATACACCGGCTCGACCACCGAGATCGGTGACGCCGTCGCCGCCGCCGTCAAGAACTGAGAACAGGGGTCGAAATCGACACATCGTGTCGATTCCGACCCCCAGAATCGGAACGCAACGAAGGAACACCACCATGCCCATCACCCCGACGAACAGCATCTGGATGAACGGCGAGCTCGTCCCGTGGGACGAGGCCCGCGTCCACGTCCTGACCCACTCGCTCCACTACGGCATGGGGGTGTTCGAGGGCATCCGCGCCTACGAGACCCCGAGCGGCCCCGGGGTGTTCCGCCTCACCGACCACATCGAGCGACTCCACCGGTCCGCTGTCATCATGGGCATGCCGATGCCCTACAGCGTCGACGAGCTGGTCGAGGCGACGAAGGCCGTCGTCGCCGACTCCGGGTTGCCGTCCTGCTACATCCGGCCGATCGCCTACTACGGCTACGGGGAGATGGGGCTGAACACCAAGCCGTGCAACGTCGACGTCGCGATCGCCTGCTGGCCGTGGGGCGCGTACCTCGGCGACGACGCCGTGACGAAGGGCGTGCGGATGAAGATCAGCACGTGGCTGCGCCACGACCACAACGCCATGCCCCCGGCGTCGAAGACGACCGGCAACTACGTCAACAGCTCGCTCGCGAAGGTCGAGGCGCTCAACGCCGGCTACGACGAGGCGATCATGTTGAACCCTGCCGGACTGGTCTCCGAGTGCACCGGTGAGAACATCTTCGTGGTCCGCCACGGCCGGCTCGTCACACCGCCGTTGTCGGCCGGCGCCCTCGAGGGCATCACCCAGTCGACGGTCGCGGCGATCGCGGCCGACTTCGGCATCGACGTCGTCGAGGGCGACCTGACGCGCTCGGACCTCTACATCGCCGAGGAGATGTTCGTCTGCGGGACCGCTGCGGAGGTCTCGGCGGTGAACTCCGTCGATGATCGTCCCATCCGCTGTCCCGGACCGGTCACGTCCTCGATCGCCGCGGAGTACGCCAAGGTGGTCCGGGGCCAGGTCGACCGGTACAAGGACTGGGTGGAGCTGGTCCGATGACGCACCCCGGAGCACACCGATGAGCGCGGCGGCCGGACTGCCCGACGTGGGCGGCGTCGCGGGGATGCCCACAGCGGTCGACATCTTCGACACGACCTTGCGCGACGGTGCCCAGTTCGAGGGCATCTCGCTGACGGTCGAGGACAAGCTCCGCGTCGCCGAGCAGCTCGACTGGTTGGGCGTCGCGTGGATCGAGGGCGGCTTCCCGCAGGCGAACCCGAAAGACGAGGAGTTCTTCCGTCGCGCGGCCGCCGGCGAGCTCGAGCTGAGCACATCGACGCTCGTCGCGTTCGGGTCCACCCGACGCCCCGCCGGCAAGGTCGACGCAGATCCGACCCTGACGGCCCTGGTCGGTGCCGGCACCTCCACGGTGTGCATCGTCGGCAAGTCGTGGGACTTCCACGTGACCGAGGCGCTGGGGACGACCCTCGACGAGGGCGTCGCGATGGTGGGCGAGTCCGTGCGCTTCCTCGACGCAGCCGGCCTCCGGGTGTTCTTCGACGCCGAGCACTTCTTCGACGGCTACAAGGCCAACCCCGAGTTCGCGCTGCGGGTCCTCGAGGCCGCGGCGACCGGGGGCGCGGACGTGCTGGTGCTCTGCGACACCAACGGGGGCTCGCTGCCGCACGAGGTGCAGCGGATCACCTCCGAGGTGACGTCGTACTTCGAGGGCACCGCGGTGGGGATCCACACCCAGAACGACTCGGGCTGCGCGGTGGCGAACTCCGTCGCGGCGGTGCTCGGTGGAGCGAGCCAGGTGCAGGGGACGGTCAACGGCTACGGGGAGCGCACCGGCAACGCCAACCTGATGACGGTCATCCCCGACCTCACCCTCAAGCTCGGTGTGGCGACCCTGCCGGACGGTCGGATGGAACGCCTGACGGCGGTGTCACGCCACGTCGCCGAGCTCGTGAACCTGCCGCCGCACCCGGCGGACCCCTACGTGGGCTCGTCAGCCTTCGCGCACAAGGGCGGTCTGCACACCTCGGCGCTCGGCAAGGTCGGCGGAGCGTCCTACGAGCACATCGACCCGATGCTCGTCGGCAACCACACCCGTGTGCTGGTGTCGGACCTCGGTGGCCGGGCCGGTATGGCGATGAAGGCGGCCGAGCTCGGCGTTGAGCTCGACGGACCGTCCGCGGCGGAGCTGTCGGAGCGCCTCAAGGTGCTCGAGGCCGAGGGGTACGTCTTCGAGGCCGCCGACGCGTCGCTCGAGCTGTTGATGCGACGGGCGACCGGCTGGGACCAGGAGTTCTTCCGTGTCGAGGCCTACCGCGTGTCGAGCTACCACCGCGAACCCGATGGGACCGACATCCCGTCACCGGGACCGACACGGTCGGTCGACCTGTCGACCGAGGCGACGGTGAAGCTGTGGATCGGGCAGGACCGGATCGCCGCGGTCGGCGAGGGAAACGGCCCGGTCAACGCGCTCGACGCAGCGCTGCGCAACGCCCTCGACGGACGTCACGAGGCGCTCGGCCGGATCCATCTGACGGATTTCCGGGTGCGGGTGCTCGACGGCGTCACCACACCGGGCCTGAGCGACACCGGCTCGGTCGTCCGGGTGCTGATCGACTTCACCGACGGCGACCGGACCTGGACGACCACGGGGGTGTCGCCGAACATCATCGAGGCCTCCTGGCAGGGGCTCACCGATGGCATCGTGTTCGGTCTGCTGCACGCGGGCTGACTACCGTGGCCGGTGATGGCCGCACCGAAGTACGTCCCGACCGCGCCGAGAGACGTCGTCCGTTCCTACCACTCGCCGCCGCGGCGACCCGCACCGTGGCGTGCCGACCGACCGGGCGAGCTCACAGGACGTCAGCCGCTGGCCGATCGCCTCGGCGTCCCCGGGCCTGATCCGGGTTATGTGCTCCGACTGGTCTCGTCGTTCCGGGGGACGCTCACGCTGCATGCCGGCGAGTCGGAGAGCGACGCCGTCTCCGGAGCGATGGCGGTCGCGTTGAAGCGATCGGGACTCGTGGGCCGGGCGCCGGTGATGGATGACCTCCGCGTGGCCTTCGGCGTGTGGGGGTTCCTCGACGCGGACCCCGCGGCGGAGCTCGTCGAACTGCGCCGGGAGCGGTTCGAGGAGGTGCACCATCCGCACTACTACGAGGAGCGGCGACGGATCGCCGACGCGGTGCCGGCGCAGGTGCTGCTGCGTCCTCACGACGAGATCCTGCGGATGCACGCGTCTGACTGGCGGAGCTGTCTGGACCTGACGGTCTGACCCACCCCTCAGGCTGCGATGTCGATCGGTGTCCCGGTCGGGATCAACGATGCGATCTTCAGGATCTGCTCGTTCGGGACGCGGATGCAGCCGTTCGACACCGTCTGGCCGACCAGCTCCGGCCGGTTCGTGCCGTGCAGTGCGATCACCGGGACACCGTTGTCGAACTCGTCGATCTGCTCGCTGTAGGCGTTGGTCGCCATCGCGATCGGGCCGTATGCACCCTGCGGATTGTCCTGGGTCACCTTGTCGGTGATGTAGAAGCGCCCGGTCGGGGTCTGCGTCTCCGGCTTGCCGATCACGACCGGGGTGCTGAGCAGCGCGGTCGTCCCCTGATACAGCGTGAGCGTCCGCGTGCCGAGCCGCAGGTCCAGGCGGTAGTCCGTCGTCGACAGCGTCACGTCCGCTGCTGCCACGTAGCCCGGTGTGCCGTTCGGTCGGACCGGGATCTCGACCTTGAGCCAGTCGCCCCGTTGCTCGGTCACCAGCATCACGAAGGGGTTGCCCCAGACCGACGGGCTGGTGAAGCTCCAACCCACGGCGTCGACGTAGCGACCCTTGATCGGGTAGTCGGCCCGGGGGAGCAACGCCCGTGGCGGCATCGTGGTCTGGCTGCTCGGCGGCACGGGGTTGTCCCACGCGACCGCCGGTCTCATCGTGTCCCAGCCGGGTGGCGGGTCCGCGTGCACGATCGTCGAGGGGTTCTTCGCCGTCGCGATCCGCGCTTCGGTCGCGGGCCACGGCGCGACCGTGGTGGTGGACGTCGTGGTGGTGCTGCGGGTCCGCTTCGCGGGGGCGACGGTGCCGCCGCGGGGCCACATGACGACGGCGAGGACGAGGAGGAGCACCACGACGCCTGCAGAGGCGACGAGTGCGACACGACGTCGGGGTGCGTCCTGGTCCCGGGGTGGCCTGGTGACGCGGACCTCGTCGTGTTGCGGATCCGCGTCCTGTTGTGGGTCCGCGTCGGGCGGCGGCTCGGCCTCGGGGGGAGTCGGGAGGTCGTCCATCGGTGGACCATCGTAGGGAGGCGACGGGTCGATCCGGCGGCAGCCGGTATCGTGTGGCGGCGTGACCAACCCCGAGCCCGACGTCCCGGGGCCGGTCCGTGTCCGCTTCGCCCCGGCCCCGACGGGCTACCTGCACCTGGGCAGCGCACGAGCCGCGCTCTTCAACTGGATGACCGCTCGCCATCTCGGCGGGAGCTTCCTGCTGCGCATCGAGGACACGGACCTCGAGCGTTCACGTCAGGCGCTCATCGACGTCGTGTTCGAGGCGCTCGAGTGGATGGGGCTCGATTGGGACGAAGCGCCGGTGCTGCAATCGACGCGGTTCGACCTGCACCAGGCAGCGATCGATCGGCTGCTCGACAGCGGTCACGCCTACTGGTCCGATCTCGTCGCCGAGACGGACCGTGAGCGAACCGGCGGTCGTCCCTACGATCCCGCGGACCGTGACCGTGGTCTCGGTCCCGGAGCGGGTCGTGCCGTGCGGTTCCGGACGCCGGACGACGGCACCACCTCCTGGACGGATCTCATCCGGGGGGAGATCACGTTCGACAACGAGAGCATCGAGGACTTCGTGATCCGTCGCGCCGATGGATCACCGACGTTCTTCATCTCTAACGCCTTGGACGACCACGACATGGTAATCACCCACATCATCCGGGGTGAGGACCTCATCAACGTCACGCCGAACCAGCGGCTCCTGCGCCGTGCGCTCGACCACACCGCCGGGTGCGAC
>CAYSCB010000237.1:0-5148 GCA_964429335.1 uncultured Aquihabitans sp. | reverse complement strand
GTCATCGACGAGGCCGATCGGATGGCGGACATGGGCTTCCTGCCCCAGGTGGAGTGGATCCTTCGCAACGTGGAAGGCGATCACCAGACGCTGCTGTTCTCGGCGACCCTCGACGGCGTGGTCGACTCGCTCGTGCGTCGCTACCAGCACGATCCGACCCGCCACGAGGTCGCATCCAAGGGCGTCAACGTCGAGCAGATGACGCACCGCTTCCTGCTCGTGCACGAGATGGACAAGGTCAAGGTCACAGCGGCGATCATCCGCAACGCCGAGCGGACCATGGTGTTCACCGCGACCAAGCACGGTGCCGACCGCCTGGTGCGCAAGCTGGCCGACGAGGGCGTCGAAGCCGCTCCGATCCACGGCGATCTCCGTCAGAAGTTCCGGGAGCGGGCGCTCGCCGACTTCGCGTCGGGCAAGCTCCACGCGTTGATCGCCACCGACGTGGCCGCCCGCGGCATCCACGTCGACGACGTCGACGTCGTGGTCCACTACGACCCACCGAACGACCACAAGACCTACGTGCACCGCTCGGGACGGACCGCACGGGCCGGCGAGTCCGGCGTGGTCGTGTCGTTGTTGCTCTACAACCAGGAGCTCGAGATCAAGCGCCTGCAGAAGCGGCTGGGCCTCGACGTGCCGATCGTCGAGGTGTTCTCGAACGATCAGCGCCTCACCGACCTGACGGACTGGCCTGATCCCTGACCGACCGTCCGATGACCTCGCGCTTCGGTTCGGGTGGAGCGTGGACGTGACGACGGCGAGGGCGCTCATCGATCGGCACGGCTCGACCCTGAGCGCCGAGCGTCGTCGCGAGCTCGGATCGCACCCGACACCGGAGCCGCTCGCTCGCGTCCTGGTCGAGGTGGCGATCGATCACCTCGGACATGTCCCCGGTCTCGTCGTCGATCCCTCCTGCGGCGCCGGGTCGTTCCTGCTCGCCGCAGCCGATGCCCTCGTCGAACGGGGAGTGCCACCCGCAGAGGTGCCCGGTCGCCTCGCCGGCTGCGACGCCGATCCGGCCGCCGTGGTGCACTGCCGCGAGGCGCTGCGCCGGTGGTCGGCGGAGCGGGGCGTCACCGATCTCGCGGCGGGCGACGTGCGGATCCTCGACCCGCTGGCGGAGGCGACGCCGTGGGGCGGCCGGGTCGATCTCGTCGTCGGCAACCCGCCGTTCCTCGCGCAGCGCACCAGTGACACCGCCCGCGACGACGCTGCCCGTGACGGACTGCAGCGGCGATTCGGTGTGCTCGGCCCCTACACCGACACCTCAGCGGCCTTCCTGCTCGTCGCATCCGAGCTCCTCGACGCCGAGGGCGTCGCGGTGATGATCCAGCCGCAGTCGTTCCTCGCCGCCCGGGACTCCGAGGCGGTGCGCGACCTGCTGTCCACTCGGACCCGCCTCGTCGCGCTGTGGGCCGACGACGGGCGCCACTTCGACGCTGAGGTGGACGTGTGCGCCCCGGTCCTGCGTCGCACGGCGACGACGGAGCACCGCGTGCAGCTGCGTTGGGGGCCGACAGCACGCCTGATCGGTCACGGATCGCTCCCGCTGCCCGGAACGTCGTGGGCCCCCTTGCTCGCTGCAGGGCTGGGCCTGCCCGACGATGACGGGGGTACCGCATCGTCGGACGACGTCGGGGACCGGTCGACCCTCGGCGACGTGGCGACGACGGCGGCAGGGTTCCGCGACGAGTTCTACGCACTCGCGGCCGCGGCCCGATCCTGCGGGGATGCCGGCTGGTCGGCGCGGGCCGCGCCCCTGGTCACCGTCGGCATGGTGGACGTCGCGAGGATCGACCGGCGCACGCCGAGGCGCTTCGGTGGTCGCAGGGTGTCGGATCCGCGCCTCGACCGACGCGCGCTGCGCCGGGACGCGCCCCGCGTTGCCGAATGGGTTCGCCGACGCGCGGTGCCGAAAGTGCTGGTCGCCACCCAGACGAAGGTGATCGAGGCCGCAGCAGACCCGACGGGACGACTCGTGCCGGTCACGCCGGTGGTGTCGGTCGAACCACGCCCCGACAGCGGCATCGACGTGTGGGACGTTCTCGCGGTGCTGAGCGCACCGCCGGTGGCGTTGGACGTGGCGCGCTCGGCTGCCGGGAGCGGCCTGTCCACACGGGCGGTGCGAGTCTCCGCAGCGGGGTTGCGCAGCGTTGCGCTGCCGCTCGCCGTCGACGCGTGGCGTGTCGGTGCGCTGCGTGCGCGTGAGCTCCAGGGAGCACCGCCGCACGCCCGCCGGGAGGGGTTGCGTCGGCTCGGCGAGTCGATGTGCATCGCCTACGGCGTCGATCCGGCGGGTCAGGTCCTCGACTGGTGGCTCTCCCACGCCGAACGTGTTTGACCGTGACCGGGCGCAGCGTGTTTCGTACGGACCCGAGGTGCCGACCCGCGTCCGCGGGCACATGCCGGCCACCGGACCAGGAACCGCTCCGAGCGACGTGAACCCGACGCAGCACCACGAGGCGATCCCCGCGAGCGGGGCCTGGCGACCGGGCGACCCGGTGGCCGCCCGACGGTTCGCGACGCTCGCCGACGTCAGCTCGGGTCGATCCTTCCGCCTCGAGGGAGGTGGGCTGCTCACATCGGTCGAGGTCGCCTACGAGACGTGGGGTGAGCTGGCGGCTGACGCCTCCAACGCCGTGCTCGTCTGCCATGCGCTCACCGGCGACGCGCACGTCGCCGGCCGGTCCGGTCCGGGTCAACCGACCCCCGGCTGGTGGGATCAGCTCGTGGGTCCGGGTCGTGCGGTCGACACCGACCGCTGGTTCGTCGTGTGCTCCAACGTCCTCGGCGGCTGCCAGGGCACGACCGGTCCCTCCTCGACCGATCCGGAGACGGATCGCCCGTACGGCTCGTCGTTCCCAGTGGTCAGCATCCGCGACATGGTCCGCGTCCAGGCGCTGCTCGCCGACCGGCTCGGCATCGGGCGTTGGCACACGGTCATCGGGGGGTCGATGGGCGGGATGCAGGCCCTCGAGTGGTCGACGATGTTCCCCGACCGCGTCGGGGCGCTCGTCGTCGCTTCGACCACCGCCGCGGCCTCCGCCCAGCAGATCGCCTGGAGCCACATCGGCCGCATGGCGATCCAGGCCGATCCGCGCTTCCGTGGCGGTGACTACTACGACGCGCTCGACGGCGACGGACCGCACCGCGGGCTGGCCGTCGCACGCATGTGCGCCCAGGTCACCTACCGCAGCGACGAGGTGTTCACCGAGCGCTTCCACCGCACGCTGCTCGGTCGCCTGGACTTCACCCTGGATCCGCTGTTCGACATCGAGGGCTACCTCGACTACCACGGCATGAAGCTCGCGAGGCGCTTCGACGCCAACAGCTACATCCGTCTCAACCGTGCGATGGACCTCCACGACGTGGCCCGCGGGCGGGGGAGCACCGAGTCGGCGCTCGCCAGGATCACCGCACCGGTGCTCGTCGCAGCGGTCCGCTCCGATGGGCTCTATCCGCCGATCCAGCAGCAGGTGCTCGCCGACGGTCTCCGTTCGGTGGGTGGCGAGGTGACCTGGGTCGACATCGACTCACCGCACGGGCACGACGGCTTCCTGATCGAGACGTCGCAGCTGAGCGGGCCCGTTCGAACCTTCATGGAGGACAGATGACGACCTCGGACGAACCCGTGGCCCCGGAGACGACGGCGGTGCTCGCGGGTCGCCGTCGCAACGGCACCGCACTCGCACCGACGATCGTGCAGTCCTCCACGTTCGTCCTGCCGACCGTCGACGACGGCCGTCGAATGGCGACCTCGACGACGGCGGACGTCTTCTATAGCCGCAACGGCAACCCGACGGTCAACGACTTCGCCGAAGCGGTCGCCGAGCTCGAGGGTGCCGAGGCGGGACGCGCATTCGCGTCGGGGATGGGAGCGATCTCGGCGGTCGTCCTCGGCCTGTGCTCCGCTGGTGACCACATCGTCGCCCAGCACCAGCTCTACGGCGGGACGCAGATGCTGCTGCAGGGAGCGTGTCCCCGCTTCGGCATCGACGTCACCTTCGTCGACGGCACCGACCCGGACGCGTGGCGGGCGGCGGTGCGACCTGGCAAGACGATGCTGCTGTTGGCCGAGACACCGGCGAACCCGCGCCTCGATCTCGTCGATCTCGACGCCATCGGAGGTATCGCCGGACCGATGAAGGTCGTGGACTCGACGTTCGGTACGCCGCTCGGTCAACGTCCGCTCGATCACGGCATCGACCTCTCGTTGCACTCGGCGACGAAGGCGATCGGCGGTCACAACGACGTGACCCTGGGTGTGGTCACCGGGAGCCGTGAGCTCATCGACTGGATCTGGGGGTTCGCCGTCCTCCAGGGTGCGAACGCCTCGCCGTTCGACGCGGCCGGAGGACTCCGCGGCCTGCGGACCCTCGGGGTGAGGCTCCGTCACCAGACCGACACGGCGATCCGCCTGGCGCGAACCCTCGAAACGGACCCACGTGTCGCGAACGTCCGCCATCCAGGTCTCGAATCGCATCCACAGCACGACCTCGCCGTCCGCCAGATGCGCCTCACCGGTGGCCTGCTCACCTTCGATCTGCGCGGTGGCCTGGAGGCCGGGTCCCACTTCGTCGAGTCCACCCGGATCTGTCGACTCGCGACCTCGCTCGGCGGCCCGGAGACCCTCGTGACCCATCCAGCCTCGACGACGCACGTCGGCCTGCTGCCCGACGAGCTCGAACAAGCGGGCATCGGAGCGGGGACCGTGCGGATGTCGATCGGGCTCGAGGATCCCGACGACGTCGTCGCCGACGTCCTCTCGGCGCTGGACGCGGTCGGAGGGTGAGCCGGCGGTCACGGGGTCGACGGCCAGGTGCCGTGGGGGTGATGCCGTCGCCGCCCACCACGCGGCGGGTAGCGTGCGCGCCGATGTCGAGACGCCACGTCGCACCGCACGGTCGATCGGCCCGCCGTGCGGTGGCCGTGGCGACGTCGGCAGCGATGATCCTGGTCCTGGTCGCCGCAGCAGTCGCAGGACCGTGGCTGACGCCGCTCCACGAAGCTTCAGCAGCGGGCGCGCCCGATGGTTCGATCACCCCCGGCGAGGCACCTGCGCGGACCACCCCGACCACCGCGCCCCCGACGCCCGCGCCCCCGACGACCGCGCCACCGACGACCGCGGCGCCCAGCACCGCAGCG
>CAYSCB010000236.1:0-5169 GCA_964429335.1 uncultured Aquihabitans sp. | reverse complement strand
GCCGAGTAGCGCAGCTCGACGACGTCGCCGTGCTGGCTGATCGCTGCGGGGATGTCGCCGTTGCGAACGGCCGTGACTGCGTCGTCGAAGGTGTCGAAGCGCTCGATGGTCACCACCTTGGTGGGCAACGACTTGATCAGCGGGCCGTCGCCGGTGACGCCGATGGTGACCTTGTTGGTGGTTGAGCTGCCGAGCAGGAGCCCGAACAGCACCAGGAACATGAGCGGGAACAGGAAGTAGAAGAACAGCGCGGTCTTGTCCGCGAGCAGCCCTCTGAACATCGCCCTGGACAGCGACCACCATGCCCTCGTCCGGGCCCTCATGCGGGTCCTTCGGTCGGATCGGCCAGGTGTCGGCCGGTCAACGTGATGAAGACGTCCTCGAGGGTCCCGGACCGCACCTGGAGTCCGTCGAGCGCGCCGATCGACGCCAGTGCCTGGATCGAATCCGCGGCGCGGCGTGTCACCAGGGTCAGGGCGCCGGCGTCGCGCTCGACGGACTCGACCCCGTCGACGCGCCCGGCGTCCTCGACGGTCAGCGCGTCCGGCGGAAGCATCAGCCGGGTCGGAGCGTTGAGCTGTCGGATGAGCTCGGCGGGCGTGTCGATGGCGAGGATCTCGCCGCGGTCCATGATCGCCACCCGATCGCAGAGATGCTCTGCCTCGTCCATGTGATGCGTGGTGAGCACGACGGTCGTGTCGTCGCTGCGGGCGGTCCGCACCACCTCCCACAGGTTGCGTCGGGCACCCGGATCGAGACCGGCCGAGGGCTCGTCGAGGAACAGCACCTCGGGACGGTGCACCAGCGCGCACGCGATCGACAGGCGCTGGCGCTGCCCGCCCGAGAGGGCGTCGACGTCGCGGTCGGCGGCGTCGGTGAGGCCGACCTGCGCCAGGACCTCCTCGGCACGGGTGGTGGGGACACCGTACAGGTCGGTGACGGTGCGCAGCTGCTGGATCGCGGTCAGGTGCTCGATGAACGCGCTGGCCTGGAGTTGCACCCCGATGCGACCCAGCAGCGTCGTGTCCCGTGGCCACGGGCCGGATCCGAGCACCGACACCGACCCGCCGTCGGGACGACGGAGCCCCTCGATCATCTCGAGCGTCGTCGTCTTGCCGGCGCCGTTGGGACCGAGGATGCCGAAGCACTCACCGTGTCCGACGCTGAAGCTGATCGAGTCGACGACGGTCCGGTCGTCGTAGCGCTTGGTGAGTCCGGCCACCTCGATCGCTGAGCTCACGGCCGGCACGCTACCGGCCGGTGGGCATCGCGGTCGTTGCCTTCGTCGACGTCCTCGATGAGGGACTCGTGCAACTTGTAGTCGTGACGTCACCCGGTGACCTGTGGGCTACAAGTTCGGCGAGGCGTGGCGAACTTGCAGGCGTCGTGCCGCGGAGTGACCGCTCGGCTACAAGTTCAGCGGCGGGCGGGTCTACCGGGGGGTGACGGCGGCGGCGACGAACCGCAGGGGGTTCCATCCCGGTAGCGGGCCGATCCGGTAGCGGCTTGCGATGCCGGCCTCGTCGAGCAGGCAGCGCAGCTCCGGGATCGTGTAGGCCCGCCGCACGGTGGTGACCGTGTCGTGGACGGCGAAGGCACGGCCGCGGGCGGGAGCGACAAGGAACGCGAGCGGCGGGAGGGTCCCCATGCAGAACAGGCTGCGGCGGACGTCGATGATGGTCATGCCTCCGTCGGACACCCGGTCGAGCTCGCGGACGGCGTCGAGGACCACCGAGGTGGGCAGGTGGTGCAGCGACATGGACATGACTGCCGCGTGGTGGTCGCCATCGGCAACGTCCCTCATCGATGCAACGTCCGCGACCCGTGCGGTGGCCGAGGGTGAGGCGTTCCATGCGTTCGATCGTGTCGACGATCATCTGCTGGGCATCCGCCATCGGCACCGTCGTGCACGGCGGCTGCCAGCGTTCCAAGGCGCTGACGTTGCCGTCGAGGATCTCCGACACGGTGAGGTTCCGACCGCTCAGCCCGACCATCGCAGCAGCGTCGCGCGGTCCGATGATCGATGAGCGGTCCGGTGGTCGGTCGACCGACGCCAGACCGCGATGACGGCGACGGAACCGCACCGGGACACTGGTGCCGGAGGTGACGACCGACGACGTTGTAGCCATCAGGTCGTGGGGTGACCGCTGGGCTACAAGTTCGGCGAGGCGGGAGGCGATGTCGGACGGTCACCGCGAACGGGACGCGACGACCACACCCGCATCCCACCCCGGTGCCCTGCCACCCGTTGGTGGGCGGACCTGGGCCATGTCGGTGCCGGCGGTCGCGAGCAGCCACGACACGAGCGAGTTCGAGTTCCACATCTCACCGGTCGCCAGTTCGTCGCGCCCCCAGGTCGCCGTCGGGAACCGCTCGACCGATCCGAGCACCCACCGGGCGGCGTCCGGGTCCTCGGTGACCCGGACCGGACCACCGACCGCTGCGCCGGCATCGGGGATCACCCCGCCGTACCAGCAGCGGACCTCGTAGCGGAACAACCTGGATCGACCCAACCAGGGCGACCCGACCGGGCCCTCGTGCACGACACCCCGCTCGCCGCGCTTGGTCCATACCGGTGCCATCTCGATCGTCGCTGCGGCCCCGTCCACCCGGACCTCCAACGCTGAGTGGAACAGGTCGCAGCGCTGTCGTCGGGCGACTGCGGCGGCAAGCCTCTCATAGGCACGACCGCTCCAGCGGACGATCTCACCGCCGGCACCTTCGCCGAGCGGGATCCAGTAGAGATCGACAGAGGACCGCACCCCGTCGAGCGTAGGACCGACCACGACGACGGCTGTCGGGTCCAGCACGCGGCCGCCCGACGCCGTTGCCGTATGTCAGGAATTCCCGGAGCGGTGATTCTTGGCTCTCCTGATTCGTTGGCTCATGACAGGATCTCCGGGGAGCCAGCCAGGACAGTGGTCTCGAACGCCACGGATATGCTCGTGCGGTGCGAGGTGTTCAGCGCCCGCTCGACGGCCGACTGGTCCTGCGGGCTGCGCTCGTGGTGGTCGCCCTGCCCTTCCTCGCGACGTTCCTGTCGCTGATGCTCGCCGGGCGGGCCGCCCCGCTGAACCACGACGTCGCACTCATCGAGCTGCGCGCCGGCGATGTGTTCGGAGGCGACACGCCGCTCGTCGGTTCCTACGAGCGATACGGCGGCAACCAACCCGGCCCGTGGTTGTTCTGGACCCTCGCCGTCCCCTCCCTCGTCGGCCCGCTCGGCATCGCCGTCGCCACGCTCCTCGTCGGTTACGCATCGGCGGCCGGATCGCTGTGGGTGGCACACCGACGCGGCGGGTCCGTCCTGGTGCTGTGGACGTCGCTGCTGATCGTGTGGGGCGTGGTGGGTCGCGGCCTCGACCGGCTCAGCGATCCGTGGGAGCCGATGATCTCCTTCCTGGTGATCGTCCTGCTGGTCATGCTCGTGTGGGAGGTCGCCGTCGGAACCCTGCGCGTGCTCCCCGTGGCCGTCGGTGTCGCGTGGCTGCTCGCGTCGATGTGGACCATGTTGACCCCGATCGCGGTGTGCGTCGGTCTGGTCCTAGCAGCAGCCGTGGCCGTTCGCGCCCGTGCGGCGCTGCGCTCGGAGGATCGTGCCGAACGCCGAGTGCTGATCGGGTCGATCGTCGTCAGCGCCGGGGTGCTGGCGGTGATGGTGCTGCCGACGATCATCGAGCAGGTCACGACGAACCCCGGGAACCTCACCCGGCTGCGGGAAGCAGCGACCTCGTCGGAGGCGACGGTCGGTCTGTCGGGTGGGTGGCGCGCGTTCCGACTCCAGCTCGAACCGTGGGCGCCGTGGATGGGGCGGGCGATGCCACTCACCCTGTCGAGCGAGGTCGACGGCTCCCGGGCCCTCATCGTCCCGATCGCCCTGCTCGCCTGGCTGGCCTCCATGGTGGCGCTCGCAGTGACGAGACGGCGGACGCGCCCCGAGTCGCTCGGCGGTCGCAGCGGGCTGTGGTGGTTGCACGCCGGCGTCGGAGCGGTGCTGGTCGGTGTGCTCGTCGCCCTCTCGCTGTCACGAGGTGGCGTGGCGGTCTGGTCGATGCAGCCCGTCGCCGCGGTCGCGATGCTCGTCTGGCTGGTCACGGGATGGACCGTGGCGCTCATCGTGCTCGAGCGCCGCCCGCTCGTGTGGAGCGCGCGGGTCGCGGCGGTGCTGGCAGCGGTGCTCGTCGTCGCGGCGGTCGCCGCGTCGGTCGTGGCGTTGTGGACCGACCACGGGCCCGGTCTTCTGCCGGCGGCGGTGGGGGAGCTCGCCGACGGGGTGCCGGGTGTGGTCCGCCCTGGCTCCGGACCGGTCCTCGTCACGAGCGGCGCTGCGGTCAAGGAGGTGTTCGACACGAGCGACTTCGGCGTCGCGGAGCTCGCTGCGTCGCTCGAGCGCCGCGGCTACAGGACCGTCGTTCGATCTGGGCTCGACAACATGTTCGGTGACCGACGAGCGCGTCCGGCGGACGCTGCCGGCGAGCTGCGGATCGAATCCGGCGACGCCGTCCCCGACGGCTCGGGCTGGCGGCTCGTCCGACGCCTCGACCCGCTCGACGCCCGACAACGTCGGCGCCGCGACCGAATGGATCGGGCCATCGACGAAGCGGCCGGCGACGCGCAGGGGGCGGCGTTGTTGCGCAGAGCCGCCACCGATCGCCACCTCGCAGCACTGCTGCAGGAGTCCGCGACGATCCCGGAGGCGCCGCGTCTCTCCCTCTGGTACCGGCCGATCCGCTGAGCCGGGGAGCACCTTCTCCGATGCGGTGTCAGCCTCTGGCCGGAGCGACGCGTGCCAGCAGCTCGCCGTGGAGGATCACGAACACGGAGTCGGGACCCTCGCCCCAGGCACGCCAGCCCGCCGAGATCTCCTGCAGCTCGTCGGGCTCGGCGATGCCGTACTCCACGGCCTGTCGGGCGAAGTCGGACTCGGTGGCCCGCGTCGCCCAGAGGCTCGACCACCAGTCTCTCTGCTCAGGCGTCGCGAACGTCCACGTCGACGTCGAGTAGGTCACATCCGACAGACCGGCCTGGTGTGCCCACTCCAGCAGGTGGCGACCGGCGTCGGGGTGGGCTCGGTTGTGTCGGGTGACCTGGAGGTAGACGTCCAGCCAGCGGTCGAGGCGTTCGTCGCCCCCGGTCCAGACGAACCCCGGGTAGTCCGAGTCGCGAGCG
>CAYSCB010000235.1:0-5178 GCA_964429335.1 uncultured Aquihabitans sp. | reverse complement strand
GCAACGGCTGCCGGGTCGGGAGGGCGATGCGTCGGCGGGCGCCGAGCGGTCGCCGCGCTCCACATCGTCGCACCCAGGCCGTACACGTCGGACGCGGCGGTGGCTGGTCCGCCGTCGATCCGCTCCGGTGCCGCCCACCCGGGCGTCGCTCCGAGCACCGGCGACGGCTCCCCGTCGGTGAGCCGAAGGGCCTGCACCGTCGCCAGCCCGAAGTCGGACAGGACGGCTCGGCCGTCGACGAACAACACGTTGGCCGGGGTCACGTCGCCGTGCAGCACCTCGAAGGAGTGGGCGTGGGTCAACGCCGACGCCAACGCCACTGCCAGCGACGACGTGGTCACCGCGTCGAGCGGGCCGTCGGCGGTGACGACATCGGCCAGCGATCCCTCCGCCAGCGGTGTGACGACCCAGGCGTGGCGGTCGTCGGAACCCGCAGCGAGGATGTCAAGCACGTGTGGATGACCCGCCATGCGCGCCAGTGCCCTCACCTCGTGGTCGAACCGCGACCGCAGCGTTTCGGCATCCACCGATGCTCCGTCGTCCGAGCCGCGCAGCGGGATCACCTTGACGGCCACGTCACGGCCGGCGCGACGGTCCCGGGCCCGCCACACGACCGCGGTCCCGCCTCGGCCGGCCACGTCGATCACCCGCAACCGGGGCGGGAGTCCGTCAGGGATTCCTCTCCTCTCGTCGTCGTCCCGATCGCTCCTCACCGCCCCGACGGTACCGGGGTTCCCAGCGGTTCCCGTTCTCGGTGTGCACAACTACGCTCCCGACGTGGCCGGCGACACCCCTCATCCCGAGGATCCACCCAGCACAGATCCACCCAGCACAGACCTGCACACCGTGGTCGGACAGCGACTGCGGTCATCCGGCCTGCGCTACACGCACTCACGGCGACTGGTGATCAGCGTCCTGGCGGCAGCCGACCGGCCCTTGACGATCCCCGAGCTGCTGCGGAAGGCCGACGGCCTCGCTCAGAGCAGCGCCTATCGCAACCTCACCGAGTTGATCGACGCCGGCGTCGTGCACCGGATCATCGCCGGCGACGAGTACAGCCACTTCGAGCTCGCCGAGGATCTGACCGGTCACCACCACCATCTCGTCTGCATCCGTTGCGGGCGGGTGGAGGACTTCGTCGCGAGCGAGGAGTTGGAGCACCGTCTGCACCGCGCCCTCGACGACGCAGCCGGGTCGACCGGGTTCACGGTGCAGCACCATCGACTCGACCTCCTCGGCACCTGCGCCGCGTGCGCACGCACCGTCGGTTGAGCCCGACGGTCCGATCCGCGGCGTCGCTCAGTCGATCAGCGCATCCGCAGCCGCCCAGGGGTCGAGGCGCCCGGCCAGCACGGCGTTCCGAGCGGAGTCCCACGCCGACCCGTCGCACAGCGCGTCGGCTCGCTCGGTGAGCCGTGCGACGACGACGTCACGCAGCTCGGTGTCGGTCCTCGCTGCCCGACGACGGCGGAGCTCTCCGGAGTCCAGGAGGTGCTCGCGATGCGCGACCAGCGCGTCCCACAGGCCATCGACGCCAGCGCCGGTCGTCGCGACGGTCTCGACGATCGGCGGCACACGATCGAGCCGGGCCCCGTAGGTGAGCATGGCTTCGAGGTCCCGTCGTGTCTCCGCGGCACCCGGCCGGTCCGCCTTGTTGATCACGAAGATGTCAGCGATCTCCATCAGCCCGGCCTTGTTCGCCTGCACCGCGTCGCCCCACCCCGGGTTCACGACGACCACGGTCGTGTCCGCCGCCCCGGCGACCTCGACCTCGACCTGGCCGACGCCGACGGTCTCGATCACGACCCAGGCGTACCCGGCGGCGTCGAGCACACGCACCGCTTCGGGTGTGGCGAGGGACAGGCCGCCGAGATGGCCACGTGTCGCCATGGAACGGATGTAGACGCCGTCGTCGAGTGCGTGATCGCCCATGCGGACACGATCGCCGAGGATCGCCCCACCCGAGAAGGGTGACGACGGATCGATCGCGAGCACCGCGACGCGCTCGCCGTCGGCACGCATCTCGTTGCAGAGCGCGCTGGTCAACGATGACTTGCCGGCACCGGGCGCCCCGGTGATGCCGATCGTGTGCGCTGCGCCCGCGGACGGGAACACGGCCCGGGCGACGTCACGTGCGCCGATGCCGCCACGTTCGACGAGGGACAGCAGACGCGCGAGGGACGCCCGGTCACCGTCGCGCGCTGCGGCCAGGAGCTCGGCGGGTACCGCGGAACGCAGAGCTCCCATACCGTTCAGAGCGCCGCCGCGGTGTCGTAGCCGAGCTCGCCGTCTGCACGGACGACAGCGGTGACACCGGGGACGCGATCCCTGATGATGCGTTCGATGCCGGCCTTCATCGTCACCGTCGCTCCGGGACAACCCACGCACGCACCGGTCAACGCCACGGTGACCACGCCGGATCCCTCGTCGACGCCGACGAGTTCGACGTCACCGCCATCGGCCTGGATCGCCGGGCGGATGATCTCGATCACGGCTTCGACCTGCTCCTGCACGGATGCTCCTGGCTGGACGCTCACGGATGGGGCCGGCCCAGCGTAGAGCGCCCTCTCCCACGGCGTGGAGCCGCCGTCGGCGACCTCGTCAGTCGGACTGCTCGATGTCGACGCCCACTCCGCGGAGCTTGTCGACGAAGTGCTCGTAGCCCCGGTCGACGTGGCCTGCGTCGTGGATGGTGGTGGCGCCGTCGGCGCCGAGCGCGGCGACGACCATCGCCGCTCCGGCGCGGATGTCGACGGCGCGGACCGGGGCGCCTGAGAGTCGCTCGACGCCGTCGACGACGAGATGGTGGCCCTCGACGCGGATCTGCGCCCCCATCCGGGCGAGCTCACCGACGTAGCGGAAGCGGCCCGCGTACACGTTCTCGGTGGCGTAGCTCGTACCGTCGGCGAGGCTCATCACGGCGACCAGCATGGGGAGGAAGTCCGTCGCGATCCCCGGGTAGGGCAGGGTGGCGACATCGACCGGGCGTGGTCGACCGGAGGACATCGCCCAGATGCCGTCGGCCTCGGGCGAGATGCGCACACCCATCCGGCCCATCTTCTCGACGAGCAGGTCCATCTGATCGGCACGTGCACCACGGAGCGTCACCTCGCCGCCGGCGACCGCGAGCGCGCTGAGGAACGTGGCGGATTCGATGCGGTCGGGGATCGTCACGTGCTCCACGGCCCGGAGCTCGTCGACCCCCTCGATCACGATCGTCGGGCTCCCCGCCCCGAGCACCCGGGCACCCATCCGGTTCAGGAACGCGGCCAGGTCCGCGATCTCCGGTTCCCGGGCGGCGTTGCGGACCGTCGTGGTGCCCTCGGCCAGCACCCCGGCCATCAGCAGGTTCTCGGTGGCGCCGTTGCTCGGATAATCGAGCACCACCTCGGTTCCGACGAGGCGATCGGCCCGGCCCTCGATCACCCCGTGGTGCAGCTCGAAGGTGGCACCCAGTGCCTCGAGGGAGGTGAGGTGCATGTCGATCGGCCGCGACCCGAAGTCGTCTCCGCCGGGCAGCGCGACGCGTGCTTCACCGACAGTGGCGAGCAGCGGCCCGAGCACCGCCGTCGAGGCTCGCATCTGCTCCACCAGCTCGTAGGGAGCCTCCGGCACCACATCGACACCTCGGACGATCTCGAGCGCCGCGTCCTCCCGTCGGCGGACCCGCATGCCCATGGCGTCGAGCAGGCGACCCATGATCTGGACGTCCGCGATGTCGGGGACGGACCGAAGGACGGTCCGCCCCTCGGCCAGCACGCTTGCCGCCATCAGCTTCAACGCCGAGTTCTTGGCCCCGGACACCCGGATCTCGCCGCGGAGCGGGTCACCGGGGTGCACGACGAATCGGCTCACAGCTCCACTCTCGCACGGCCGATGGGCTCTGCGGGGCACCCAGCGACGGTTATGCTCCCGGCCGTTCCAGGGGGGTTGGTGGGCAGCAGGACCGACGAATGGCGAGGACCGGTGGCCGACCTCGCGCCGCGCCTCGAAGCACGCGACGACCTGGCGGTCCGTGAGGTCGAGGTCCACGCCGACGCCGGATCGCGCACGTTCCATGCGTCCGACGGGCCGTTCGCCCACTATGAGCGGCGCGTGCGATGGAGTCGCGACCGCGACGACCTGGTCGTGGTCCAGCACGTCGAGTGGCACCTTGCGTTCCCCTACTGGCGCTGGCTGTACCGGCCCATGATCGGACGCCTCGTCGCGAACGGCCTCGGTCCCGATGATCGACCCTGGTGGCTGTTCCCGGACCGGCTCTCACCACGCCAGGCACGCACCGTCGCCACCATGGCGCTGTTCAGCCTCGTCGCCGGCCTCCTGTACGGCCAGCTGACCCAGGTGCTCACGTTCGCGAGCGCCGACATCGGCGACGGCTCCTCGGGCGAGCAGGCCCTCATCTTCGCCCTGGTCCGCATCGGCGCGGTCCTGACCGCGTTCGTGATGATCCAGGCCGATCGCTTCGGTCGTCGCCGGGTCGCCGTGTGGGCGTTCGGCATCGCGATCGCCACCTCGCTCATGACTGCCGTCGTCCCGGGACTCCCCGCTCTGACGGTCCTGCAGGCCGTGTCCCGCAACATGGCGGTGGCCGGACTGCTCGCGGTCGACACGATCTCGGTCGAGGAGCTCCCCGCTGGATCGAGGGCGATGGCTGCCGGCCTCGGAGCGATGGCCTACGGACTCGGGGCGGGCATCGCCGTGCTGGCGCTCCCGCTCGCGGACGTCACGTCGTGGGGGTGGCGCTTGGTGTTCGCGCTGTCGGTGATCACTCTGCCGATGGTCATCAGCGGCGCTCGCCATCTCGGCGAGAGCGCCCGGTTCCGGTTGCTGGCCTCGGGACCGTCGGGCGCCACTCCTCACCGGATCCACGGCGGCCGGTTCCTGCTCCTCGCCGCGCTCTTCCTCCTGGTGAACGTGTTCGTCGCGCCCGTGTCGCAGCTGCAGAACGACTACCTGCGAGCCGACCGCGGGTTCAGCGGCATGACGATCACGATCTTCACGGTGTTGACCGGAACCCCCGCGGCGGTCGGGGTGATCGTCGGAGGACGCCTCGCGGACCGTCGTGGTCGGCGCCTGGCGCTGGTACCGGGGCTCCTCGCTCTCGGGGTGTTCACCGCGATCTTCTTCTGGGTCGCCGGTCCCGCCATGTGGTTGAGCGCCCTCGTCGCCGGGGTGCTC
>CAYSCB010000234.1:0-5213 GCA_964429335.1 uncultured Aquihabitans sp. | reverse complement strand
TGGCGGTCATGATGGTGGCCGCGCTCGTCTTCGCGACGCTGGTCGTGCCGCAGGTCGTGCACGGCAGGACCTCCGACGGGGACCGCTGGACGACCCGGACCGACGGTGCCGGTGCCAGCACCTCGATCCCGGTCGAGGACCGGGCACCGCTGCGGCAACCGTCGACGGTCGTCGTGCAGGCCACGAACCCGATCGAGTGGATGCGCACGGTCGCCACCGCGACGACTCGGATCGCCATCGGCGAGTTGACCAAGGTCGTGTTGGCCCGGGAGATCACCGTCACCGCCGACCTCCCCTTCGATGCCGTGTCGCTCCTGCACCGCCTCCGTGCGCTGTCACCGAGCGCCTACGCGTATGCCGTCGACGGCTTCGTCGGCGCAACGCCCGAGATGCTCGTGTCACGGCTCGGTGACGTGGTGCGCGCCCATCCGATGGCGGGCACGCTGCCGCGCACCGGCGACCCCGACGTCGACGCGCGCCGAGCCGGTGAGCTCCTCGGTTCGCACAAGAACCGCGTGGAGCACCAGATCACGATCGACATGGTGCACGAGACGCTGCTGCCGTGGTGCTCCTACCTGGACGCCGAACCCGAGCCGTCGGTCGTCGCCGCGGGTCCGGTGCAGCACCTCGCGACCCTCGTCGAGGGCCGGTTGAGCCGCCCCGAACCGTCGGTGCTCGACCTCGTCGCAGCGCTGCACCCGACACCGGCGGTCGGCGGTTGGCCGCGGGCTGCGGCGTTGCAGGTGCAAGCGGAGCTCGAGCGGACCGACCGGGGTCGCTACGGCGGTCCCGTCGGCTGGGTCGACGCCGCCGGCAACGGCGCGTTCGGCGTCGGCATCCGAGGCGCACAGCTCGACGCGGACGCCCGGACCGCACGGGTCTTCGCCGGGGTCGGCGTCGTCGACGGGTCGGATCCCGCAGCAGAGCTCGAGGAGGCCCGCTCGAAGGCGCAGGCCGTGCTCAGCGCCCTCACCCGCGTGTGAGGTCCGCCGGGTCGGTGGGTCAGGACGACACCCCGTCGACCGGCGAGGTGGTCTCCGCCGCCCACACCTCACGGAGGCGGTCGAGGACGGTAGCGACGTCGGCGAACCCGGCGAAGTGACCCTCACCGGGCCGGACCCGCAGCTCGCCACGGGGTAGGCGCGACGCCTGGTGGTGGCCGTGGCTCGGCGGGACGATCGTGTCGTTGAGACCCTGCCAGACGACGACCGGCGGCTGGACCTCGTCGAGGGTGAACCCCCAGTGCCGGGCGAACAGCGCCATGTCGTGCGCGACCGAACGCAGCTGGCGCGCTTCGAGCAGGTCCTGGAGGAACATCGCCTTGAACTGCGGGTCGCGGAGCACCGGCTTGTCGGCGAACCCCATGATCGCCACGTACGCGCCGAACACCGGATCCGCTGCGGGGGCGAGCGCATCGACCACCCGTGCGATCGCGGCCCCCGCCGGGGAGCGGATCACCTCGAACGCCGGGGCCACGAAGCGCAGCGCACGCGTGTAGGACCACACCGCGTCGGGACCGCGGACCGGACCGAGTCCGCCGAGCAGCGAACCGGCGACCACGCGGTCCGGGATGTGGCGGGCGACTGCGAGCGTGTACGGACCTCCGCCCGACAGCCCGACCACGGCGAAGCGGTCGAGGCCGATGTCGTCGACGAGCTGCTCGACGTCGGTGGCGAAGTCCAGGATGCGGTCGTAGCGGTGATCGGTGGAGACGCCGGTGCCGGGTCGTTCGACGGTGAGGACCCGGAAGCCGCGCTGCAACGCGACCTCGTTGACGCTCGGTGGCACCTGCGTCCGGGCGCCGGGCGTGCCGTGGAACCACAGCACGGGATCGCCGTCGGGATGGCCGTACTCGGCCCAGCCCAGGAGACGACCGTCGCCCAGCACGCTCTGACCGACGTGACGCGGCACCGGCGCGCCCTCACGGCGGATCGCCTCGGTGATCTCGACGATCGGCGGACCGTCGAACCCGACGTCGGTCCGGCGGCCGGGCTTCCTGCCGCTGGGCGGATCGCTGGCGGTGGCGTCGTCCATCACCGCTCGACGTTACCCGGCGCGTCGAGGTCGTCGAGTGCCGCGAGGACCGCGGCGGTGAGACGGCGGTGCACCGCGACGTTGTCGGCCCGGTCCGAACCGACGGCGATCACCTTCGGGCCGCCCCGGGTCACGGCGCCGTTCAGCGCGGCCCGGAGTCCCGCCCGGCTGGCGACCCGTTCGGCGGGCACGCCGTGCGACTCGGCGACGGCGACCACGTCGAGCCCGTGAGGCGTCCCGAAGAGCTGCTCGAAGCGCTCTGCGTCGAGCAGCTCCGCCTGGGGCAGGAAGCTGAAGATCCCACCGCCGTCGTTGTCCACCACGACGATGGTGAGCGACACGCCACGGCGGACCAGACCGATCAGCGCGTTGGTGTCGTGCAGGAACGCGACGTCACCGGTCAACAGCACCGTCGGGGTCCAGCTGAGCGCGACGCCGACCGCGGTGGAGGTGACCCCGTCGATGCCGTTCGCGCCGCGGTTCGCGACGATCCGGACGTCCCCACGTGGCGGGGCGAAGGACTCGACGTCACGCACCGGCATGGACGACGAGACCACCAGCGTCCCGCCGGCGGGGACGGCGCCCAGCGCTTCGATCGCCGCGACCGGTTCGGTCGCGATCCCGCCGCCTGTCGTCGCCGCGAGCGCCGCCCGTGCAGCGGACTCCGCTGCGCTCCACCCCTCGATCCACCCGGTCGGCGCCGCGTCGGGGGCGGCGGCGGCGATCTGGCGGCACACCGTGGCCGGGTCGGCCGGAAGGGCCCGTCGCAGGACCCGATCGGGGTCCGGCACGACGCCGAAGCGGTCGACGCCGAACTGGACCGCTCCCGAGCGAGCGAGCCATTCGGCCAGCACCCTCGATGCGTGCAGTCCGCCGATGCGCAGCACGACCTCGGGACGGTGGGTCCCGGCGAAGCCGCCGTGGCGCAGCAGCTGGTCGGCGGTGCTGATCACGTGCGGGTGCACGCGGCGGCACCCCGACGGGCCGTCGGCGAGCACCGGCCAGCCGAGCTGCGTCGCCAGTTCCACCACGGCGTTCGAGTCCGCGTCATCGAGTGCCGCGCGGGCACCGGTGACGATGACGCCCCGACGTCCTGACACCGTGGCGACAAGCACCCCGAGCTCTTCGTCGATCAGACCCCACGCCGCCCCCGACGGGGCGTCCTGCAGCGGTTCCAGGGGAGCCGGGAGCTCCCCCGGTGCACCGAGCAACGGTTCACGGAACGCGAGGTCGAGGTGCACCGGGCCCGGCGTCGTCGCGCCGGTGCGCCGCCATGCATCGCGTGCGAGATCCCGCCAGCCTGCCGAGCCCGCCGCATCCGCCGGGCCGGGCTCGCAGTACCAGCGCACGGCAGCGCCGTAGAGGTTCCGCTGGTCGATCGTCTGCGGTGCCCCGACCCCTTGCAGCTCGGGTGGACGATCGGCGGTCACGACGAGCATCGGCACCGCGGCGTGGTGCGCCTCGACGACCGCCGGGTGGAAGTTCGCCGCTGCGGTCCCGCTCGTGCACAGCAGCAGCGCCGGTCGACGCGTGGCGATGCCCAGCCCGAGTGCCGTGAACGCGGCTGACCGCTCGTCGTGCACCACGTGGATCCGCACGCCGGCCTGAGCGGCGAGGGCGACGGCCATGGGCGTCGAACGTGACCCCGGCGACACGACCGCGTCGGTCAGCCCGGCGCGCCGCCACTCCTCGACGAGGGTGGCGCAGTACGTGGCGGCGACGTCGGCCTCAGCGGCGCGGGCGGATGGTGGGGTGTCGTTCGTCGGCTCGGGCATCGTCGGCTGCGTCGCACTCGACCGTCGCGCGACCGTCCGGGAGCCTACGGTGAGGAGCGTGTCGGACCCGAATGGAACCGCCCGCTCATCGGTGGTCCTCCTGCACGGGTTCACCCAGACAGGCGCGTGCTTCGGCCCGCTGGCCGATGCGCTCGCGACCTCGCACACGGTGATCCGCCCGGACCTTCCCGGCCACGGCGACGCCACCGGGCTCTCGGGGCTCGACCTGTGGGACACCGCGTCGCACCTCGCATCGGCGATCGGACCGACCCTCGAGACGCCGTCGGTGTGGATCGGCTACTCGATGGGCGGCCGGGTCGCGCTGCACGTCGCGCTCGCACATCCGGAGCTCGTGTCCGGAGTGGTGCTCATCGGCACCACGGCCGGCATCGAGCATGCCGACGAGCGCTCGATCCGGGCGAGGAAGGACCGGGAGCTGGCCGATCACATCTGCGATGTCGGCGTCGAGGCGTTCCTCGACGAGTGGCTGGCCAGTCCCCTGTTCGCCGGTCTGCCCGACTGGGCGCGGTTCGACCACGAGCGGCGCCGCAACACCGCCGACGGCCTCGCCGGCAGCCTCCGTCACGCCGGGACCGGGTCGATGGAGCCGCTGTGGTCACGGCTGTCGGAGATCGAGGTGCCCGTGTCGTGTCTGACCGGCGCACGTGATGAGAAGTTCACGGAGATCGGCGAGCGGCTGGCCGCCGGGTTGGGCCACGCCCACCTCACGGTCATCGCCGATGCTGGGCATGCCGTGCACCTCGAACGGCCCGACGAGGTGGCCGGTGACGTCCTGCCGTTCTGCGCGCACCTCGCTCCCCGACCGACGGCGCGCTCGACGTCACCCGGACCGCGTTGGTACGCGCCACCCGGCTTCAGGAGCTGATGAAGCAGCCGAACGCGACCGCCAACCCGTAGACGAGTTGCACCCGGCCGGTGTCACCGAGCACCGCCACGAGCTGCGGCCCCCGAGCACCGGACAGGACCTGGACGACAGGACGCCGGGCGAGGACCAACGCCACGAAGGCCAGGGCCGCGAGCGGCCGCTCCCCCAGCCCGGCGATCACCGGCAACAGGATGAACGGCACCACGATCGTCGCGACGTAGAGCACCCGCGTCCGTCGATCGCCGAGACGGACCGCCAGCGTGCGCTTGCCGACCACGGCGTCGCCGGGGATGTCACGCAGGTTGTTCACCACGAGCAGCGCCGTGGCGAGACACCCCATCGCCACACCCGCAACGACCGACAGCCACGGGATGGAACCCATCTGCACATAGGTGGAGCCGACGGTCGCCACCAGACCGAAGCACACGAACACGAACAGCTCACCGAGGCCCGCGTAGCCGTACGGTCGTGAGCCGCCGGTGTAGAACCAGCCCGCTGCGGTGGCGGCGACGCCGACG
>CAYSCB010000233.1:0-5263 GCA_964429335.1 uncultured Aquihabitans sp. | reverse complement strand
GTCGGCCGGGCTCAGCACCAGGCCGAACACGACCAGCGCGACGAGCCCGACGAGGCTGACCGCACCGAGCACCCGTGTCGCCGTCGAGCCCGTACCGGTGGGCGCGCGGTTCGTTTCCGTCATGTGTCCTCCAGGAGGGGGCGGAACAGGAGCGCCCCGAGTGTCAGGTAGGCAACAGCAAAGATGCCCAGGAGTGCGACCCAGGGCCAGCCGGGACCAGCTTCGCGCCCCAGGGCGACTTCGAAGCCGCGGGTCGCTGAGATCAGCACGGGAGCCAACAGCGGCAGCAGCAGCAGCGGCAGCAGCGTCGAACCGCTGCGCACACGGGCGGCGAGCGCACCGTAGGACGCGCCGGCACCAGCGATGCCCAGCGTGGCGACCAGCGCGACGCCGACGGTGAGCACCGGCGTCCGGAACGTCGTGTCGTAGAACACCGCGACCGCGACCGCGAGCACCGCCTCGACCACGATGAGCTGCAGGGCCAGCGCTGCGACCTTCCCTGCGTAGATCGACGCGGGGGCCATGCCCGACAACCGGAGGGCGTCGAAGATCCCGTCGGCCGCCTCGACCGAGAACGACCGCTCGATCGTCAGGACCGACGAGAACAGCACCACCACCCAGAACAGCCCGGACGTCACCCGGTCGAGCACACCCCGTTCGGGGTCGAGCGCGAACGCGAAGAGCAGGACCACGAGCAGAGAGAAGGGCAGCACCTGGCCGATGCCGACCTTGGAGCGCCACTCGAGGCGGAGGTCCTTGTTCATGACGAGCATCGCGTCACGCATCGGCGGGCACCTCGTGTGCTGTCTGCCCGAGCGGGACCGCCGTCCCACCGACGACCTCGACGGTCCGATCGGCGACGTCGCCGGCGCGGTCCAGCTCGTGGGAGGCGAACAGCACCGTCGCGCCGACCGAGGCCGCTTCGCGGATCAACCCGTCGATCACGTCACGACCGCCGGCATCGAGCCCGGCGTGCGGTTCGTCGAGCAGCCACAGCTCGGGGCGACGCGCGACCATCGCGGCGAACGAGACGCGGCGGCGCTGCCCGGCCGACAGCGCGTGCACGGGCAGGTCGTGCAACCGTGCCGCGACCTCGAGGCGGTCCAGTGCGAGGCGACCGTCGGCCACCGACGCACCGGCGGCCCGCGCCCAGAAGTCCACGTTGTCGACCACGGTCAGGTCCTCGTACAGGAAGGTCGCATGGCCGAGCAGACCGACCCGACGCCGCACCGCGGCCCGGTGGCGGAGGAGATCCACACCGAGGACGTTCGCCTCGCCCGAGCTGACCTGGATGAGCCCGGCACACACCCGAAGCAGCGTCGTCTTGCCCGCGCCGTTCGGACCACGAAGCAGCACGACCTCGCCCGGATCCACGTCGAGGTCGACGCCGGCGAGCGCCGGGAACCGCCCGAGGAGGGCGACGGCGGCACGGAGGTGGACGGCTGGCTGCAAGGACGGAACTCCCGACGGGACGGACCAACGCTACCGGTCGCGCCGAGTCGGAGGCCAAGCAGCGGTACCGTGTGGGGTGTGTTGGCCAAGGTGCTGGGCGGGATCGGGCGCGTGTTCATCCTCGCCGGACTGTTCATCCTCGGGTTCGTGGCGTTCCAGCTCTGGGGCACGGGTCTCGAAGAAGGCCGCAACCAGTCTGCTCTGTCGGACCAGCTGACCGAGTCGGCACCCGTCGGCTCGAAGATCGCGGACGCCGGCGATCCTGCCGACGTCGCGTCCGCGCTCGCCAAGGTCGACACCGCGACCGCGCCGGTCACGGAACCGCCGGCGGAGGGTGAGCCGGTCGGGATCATCGAGATCCCGCGCATCGAGCTCGCACGGGTGATCGTGCAGGGCGTCGACAAGCCCGACCTGAAGAAGGGGCCGGGGCACTACCCCGGCACACCTCTGCCGGGTCAGGCGGGCAACTCGGGGATCGCCGGTCACCGGACCACCTACGGCGCGCCGTTCAACCGCATCGACGAGCTGCGCCCCGGCGATGACATCATCATCTCCACACCGCAGGGCCGGTTCGTCTACAAGGTGATCCCGGCACCCGGCACCGATGCCGCGTGGTTCACCGTCAGCCCGAAGGACACCTCCGTCCTCGACGACAAGGGCGACAACCGGATCACGCTCACCGCCTGCCATCCCAAGTACTCGGCCAAGCAGCGGATCATCGTCAGCGCTGTCCTGCAGGCCCCACCCGCGCCGACGTCGCCACCGTCACCGTCGGTGACCGAGGCCGCAGCGCGGAGCTCGAAGGACTCCCTCGACGACAGCATGGCCGGCGACTCGTCCGCGCTGATGCCGGCGCTGCTGTTCGTCGGCGGTGCGATCGCCGTCGGCATCCTCGCCTGGTTCGTCGGACGGCACTGGCGCAAGGTGCCGACGTGGCTGATCGCGACGCCGGCGATCCTGGCGCTGGTCTGGTTCAGCTACGTGTTCCTCGATCGCTACCTGCCGTCGATCTGAACCGACCATGGGTGAACCGACCACGGGCGCAGCACCGGTCGTGTCCCGTCACCCCGGCCCACCGCGGGCCGGACACGTGGTCACCTGCCTCGCCGGCATCCTCACGGTCCTCCTCACCGCTGCGCTCGGAGCGTGCTCAGGGGACTCGTCGAGCCGACCCGCCACCACGACGACCACCATCGAGACGACGACCACCGCCGGTCTCCCCGCCGGAGCGACGGCGAGCGGTCTACGCGACCTCGAGCCGGGTCAGTGCTTCGATCTCCCGAAGGGCGACGTCGACGCCGCGGATCGGGCGGTGTGGTCGGTGACGTGCTCCGACCCACACACCCACGAGGTGACCGACGTGGTCACCTACGCGGGTCCGGCGGTCAAGGGCGGCGGCTATCCGGGCACCGCCGTCGTCCAGGACTGGGCGGAACAGGCCTGCTACGAGCACTTCGAGCCGTTCGTCGGGCGTCCCTGGACCACATCGTCGTTCGAGATCCAGACCTGGTGGCCGTCGGAGGAGTCCTGGGGTCGCAGCGACCGCAAGGTCATCTGCACCGTGTTCCCCTCGGACGGCTCCGACACCACGGGGACCGCTCGCGGCACCGCCCGCTGAGTGTCCGATCGGGCCGCCGGGTCAGCTGCCCCGGAACTCCGGCGCTCGACGCTCACCGAACGCCCGTCGCCCTTCGATGAGGTCGTCGGAGGCCCACGCCGCCCCGAACGCAGCGAGGTACGCGCCCTCGGGATCGATGTCAGCGGTGTGCCGCTGGAGCAGGTCGAGTCCGAGCTTGGATCCGGCGAGCGACAGCGGAGCCAGCGCTGCGACCGTGCTCGCGAGCTGGTGGGCTGCATCGAGGACGGTCGCACCAGGGGAGTCGTCCTCGGCGACGTCGACGAGACGGTGGACGAGTCCGACCCGGTGGGCCTCGGTCGCCGTCACCGGCTCAGCGGTCAGGAGCATCCAGCGTGCGGTCGAGTGGCCGGCGAGCAGCGCGAGCCGCTGCACCGTCCAGTGGTCCACCATGAGCCCGAGCTTCGCGACCGGCACAGCGAAGCGGGCATCCGGAGTGGCCAGGCGGAGATCGCACGACAGAGCGATCTGCGTCCCGAGTCCCATGCACGCCCCGGCGATCGCCGCGATCGTCGGGAACGGCAGCGCACCGAGGTCGTCGAGGACGACCCGCAGTTCGTGGGCGAACGCCGGGTCCTCGAGCTCCTTGAGATCCGCGCCCGCGCAGAAGTGGTCGGCGGCGCCGGTGATGACCAGGGCACGGACATCACCGTCGGCAGCCCGGCGGACCCCGTCGTGGAGCTCGTCGAGGCCCCGGTGGTTCAGAGCGTTGCGCCGCTCCGGCCGGGAGATCGTGAGGCGCGCGACCCTGCCCTCGACAGCGCAGTCGACGATCGTCAACGTCCCGGCTGCCAGATCATGAGCACCAGGCCGACGATCAGGCACAGGTGCAGGACGCCGGTGAGGGCCGGCACGGTCTCGGTCTTGGAGTTCTGGTACGCCCGCGCGACGAGGAACTGCAGCACGCCGGAGACGATCGCGACGAGGAAGGCGATCGACACCCAGGTCTGGCTGAACGTGAAGTGCTTGTCGCTCAGCCCCACCGCACCCATGCCGGCGACGAACATCACGACGATCGCCGGCAGCTGGATGAACATGTTGACCTTCGCGAGCGCCTCGTCCTCGGCGCCTGCCCTGGCCAGCATCGGCTGCACGAAGTTGCCGCCGAAGGCGACGATCGCTGCGAGGACGTGGAGGAGCAGGAAGATGTTGAACGCGGTGGACATGCCCTGACCCTACCGCCGGCGACGAGGGCCCTCGTCGCCGAGCCGGGACGGGTGCAGGCCCGGACCCTTCCGTGGGGCCGGCCCGCGGCCGAGCGCCTCGAGCGCCGAGCGGTACTCCCCCGGACCGCCCCGACCGCGACGACCGCCTCCAGCACCGAGTGGACGTCCGACCTCGTAGCGACGCAGCACGCTCGCGACGACGAGCGCGATGCCGACCAGCACCAGCACGTCACCGATCGAGATCACCTGCCCCCACGGCAGGGGGATCACATCACCGAGGAAGCCGAGGCGTGCGCCGTCGGCGAAGGTGCGACCACCGGTGAGGACGAGCTTCGCAGGGTCGACCCGGCCGATGACACCGGCGGAGCGGAGCGCGGACGAGCTGACCGGCATCCCCCAGTTGATGAGGGTCACGAACAGGTTGAGACCGAGTCCGGCGACGACGAGGACCATGCCGCCGATGCGGATGTTGAGCACGGCGAACACCAGCAGCGCACCGGTCGCCAGGATCGACAGGAAGGTGACGAAGGCACCGGACCACGGCACGACGTCGAGCAGCACGGTCATGACGACGCCGCCGACCAGCGCCTCCCACAGGACCGGCACCCACTCCAGGAGGTTGGAGATGCGCCCGCCCCAGTACAGGCCGAGACCCACGCCGACGCCGAGTGCCAGGAGGGTGGGGAGCAACGCCACGGCGGGAACATAGCCCGCTGCCGTGGAGCGGGCCTGCTTGTCAACGGGGACCGGTCCCCGGTGACAAGCAGGCCCGGCGTGAGGTTCCCTGCTCGGAGCCGGAGGTTCCGGCGACGAGGAGGTTGCAACGATGGCGAAGCTGGGACTGGATCCGGAGGCGATGACCGCGCTGCAGAAGCAGCTGCAGTCCGACGCCGCAGCGATCACATCGCTCATGAAGAAGCTCGACGGGCTGCTGCGCGCCGCGTGGTGGGAGGGATCCGACGCCACCAAGTTCCGGGCCGAATGGGACGGCAACCACCGCGCGCAGCTC
>CAYSCB010000232.1:0-5284 GCA_964429335.1 uncultured Aquihabitans sp. | reverse complement strand
CAGCTACAGCATCGACGGGGTAGACACCGCGAGGCTCGTGGCAGACGACAGCGGGATCCGCCTCGCGGATGCTCTCGGCATGACGGTCGTCGCCGGCCGCGCCCTGCTGCGCGGAGACATGGACACGATCGGAGCCGCTCGACTGGCGGATGACGAGGACGCCGGTGTGAGCGTGGAGCGGTTCCCGACCGACAAGGACGCGACCGACCTGGAGCTGGCGCTCGACGACGCCGTCGCCCACGCGACACCCGGTGACCACCTCGTCGTCGTCGGCACCACGGCCGGTCGCTTCGACCACGTGCTGTCGATGCTGTCGACCGTCTCCGCCCACCGCTACGAGCGGGTGGTCCGCGACGTGTGGCTCGGAGCCGACGTCGTCCACGTCGTCGACGCCGGCATCGGCTCGCCACGATCCCTGCTGCTCCCCACAGGCGCGACCTTCTCGCTGCTTGCGACGCAGGGTCCGGCGATCGGCGTGACGGTCGATCATGCCAGGTGGGCGTTGCACGGCGAGACGCTCGAGGTCGGCACCAGTCGTGGGATCTCGAACGAGTCGACCGGCGACGCGGTCACCGTCGCCTGCGAGCGGGGCACCCTGCTCGTGGTGGTCCCGGGAGCGACCGAATCCGGAGATGCCCGATGAGACGCTCCTGCAGCCACCGCCGTCGGATGGCCGGAGCCGCACGGATCGTTGCAGGCCTCGTCGCAGCGGGCGCGATCCTCGCCACGCTCGCGGCGTGCTCGAGCGAGGGATCCGGGTCAGCCGGCTCTTCCGCTGGAGGCGGCGAGGAGAGGGTCGTCCGGCTGGTCACCTACGACGGATACGCGCTCCCTGAGCAGGCGGCCGCGGCGTTCCGGAAGAAGACCGGGGCGAAGATCGAGGTCGTCGCGAACGGCGACGCAGGGACGATGCTGACCCGTGCGCTGCTCGCCGCGGGAGCTCCCGAGGGCGACGTGCTGTTCGGCGTCGACAACACGCTCGCGACCCGGGCCGCGACCGGCGGCCTGCTCGAGGCGTTCACGCCGTCGGCCATCGGCAGCGTCGAGCAGTCGTCCCGGCTCCCGGGAGCGATGGGCAAGGTGCTCACACCGATCGACCGCGGCGACGTGTGCATCAACGTCGATGCGTCCTGGTTCGCCGAGCACGCCACGCCGCCGCCGACGAGCCTGGAACAGCTCACCGAGCCTGTGTACCGGGACCTGCTCGTCGTGCCCAGCCCCGTCACCTCGTCGCCGGGGCTCGCGTTCCTGATCGGCACGATCCAGGCCCGTGGTGACCGCTGGCCCGACTACTGGAAGGCCCTGAAGGACAACGGGGTCCGGGTGCGACCGAGCTGGGACGACGCCTACAACACCGACTATACGGTCTCCGGCGGTGACCGCCCGCTCGTCGTGTCCTACGCGTCCTCGCCGCCGGCGGAGGTGCTCGGCAGCGACGGGCGACGGAGCGAACCGGTGTCGACGATCATGGCCGACTCGTGCGTCTCCCAGGTCGAGTACGCCGGCGTCCTCGCCGGAGCCGAGCACCCGGACCTCGCACGTCAACTCGTCGAGTTCATGCTCACACCCACGTGGCAGGAGGCGTTGCCGCTGTCGAACTACGTCCTGCCGATCGTCGCCGGCACGACGTTGCCACCCGAGTTCCAGAAGTGGGCCGTCGTCCCGGAGACGCCACGGACGATCGATCCGGTCGAGATCGGCCGCAACCGGGACCGCTGGATCGAGCAGTGGCGATCGATCATGGAATGAACGACGATCCCGATCGGCGCCGCCCGCGCCTTGGGCGGAGGTCGCCACGCGCTGATGGTGGGACCACCGGTCGGATCGCCGTTGCGGTGGTCGCCGCTGCGGTGGCGGTGCCGACGCTCGCCGTGCTCGCCCGCGCGGTCCGACCGGACGGCATCTGGGGCCTCGACGCGTTCGGGCGGATCCTCGGGTCGTCGCGGACATGGCGCCTCCTCGCCGTCACCGTCGGGCAGGCCGCTGTGTCCACGTTGCTGACCGCTGCGGTCGGGCTGCCGCTCGCGTGGGTGCTCTCGCGGTACCGGTTCCCCGGCCGTGGCGTCCTGCGGACCGTCGCGATGGTGCCGTTCGTGCTGCCGTCGGTCGTGTTGGGCGCGGCGATCGCGTCGGTGCTCGGCCCGGTCGGTGTGGTCGACCTCCGTGGCACCTGGTGGCCGGTGTTCGCCGCCCACGTCTGCTTCAACGTCGCGGTGTTCGTCAGGATCGTCGGCGCCGCGCTCGACGGGATCGACCCGTCGCTCGAGGACACCGCCCGGACCCTCGGCGCCACACCGGCAGGTGCTGCGTGGCGGGTGCTGCTGCCGGCGGTGCGATCCTCGGTGTGGGCCGCGGCGGTGATCGTGTTCCTGTTCTGCCTCACCAGCTTCGGGGTGATCGTGATCCTCGGCGGCGGTGCGGTCTCGACGATCGAGGTGGAGATCTGGGTGCGCGCCACCCGCCAGTTCGACCTGTCCGGCGCGGCGGTGCTCGCAGCGATCCAGGTGCTCGCGGTGGTCGCGGTCCTCGGGGTCCACGCTCGGATCGTCCGCCGTGGTGTCCGCCCGGACCGACGGGGTCGTCGGTGGTCACGTCGTCCGGAGCGGCCCGGCGAGTGGCTCCAGGTGCTCGCCGCAGCGGTGGCGGTCGGCGTGGTGGCCGTGGTCCCGCTCATCGCCCTGTTCGAGCGTTCGCTGCGACTGCCGGGCGGCGGCCACGGACTCGACCACTGGCGACACCTCGGTGGCGCCGCTGCCGGCACCGATCTGGGCGTGTCGCCGCTCGACGCGGTCGCCGTCTCGACGCTCTCCGCGTTGCTGGCGACCGCGTTCGCCGTGCTCGTCGGGGTTCCCGCCGCCCGGGTCGTCGCCCGACGCCCCGGGGGCCTCTCGGACCGGATCATGCTGCTGCCGCTCGGCGTGTCGGCGACCACGATCGGTCTGGGGTTGCTGTTGGCCTTGGGTCGGCCGCCGGTCGACCTACGACGGTCCTGGTGGCTCGTCCCGGCAGCCCAGGCGCTGGTGGCGGTGCCGCTGCTGGTCCGGGCGGTCGCCGCAGCGTTGGCGGATCTGCCGCCGTCGGTCACCGACGTGGCCGCGACCCTCGGCGCGGGACCACGTCGTCGATGGTGGGGCGTCGAGCTGCCGATGGTCCGCGGCGCGGTGGTCGCCGGCGCCGGGCTCGCGTTCGTCGCCAGCCTCGGCGAGTTCGGCGCGACGGTGTTCCTGGCCCGTGCGGACCGTCCGACGGTGCCTGTCGCGATCGAACGGCTCATGTCGCGACCCGGGCCGGCGGGGTTCGGTCAAGCCATGGCGCTCAGCTGCGTCCTCGTCGTGATGTGCGGCGCCGTGCTGTTCGCCGTCGACCGGGGTGTCGACGCCTTCACCGGCAGCCGCTCGACGATGTAGTGATCGCCGCGGTGCGCCGTCGTGATCGCCGCGGTGGGTCAGTCGCCGTGGAACCGCATCGGCCCGAGCAGGTGCGGGCGTTCGGTCACCCACGGTTCGTCATCCGCGCCGATCTCGGCGGTGATCATCGACTCGAGGCGTCCACGGTAGAGCTCGACCAGCTCGGCGTTGGCGGGGTCCGCGGCCAGGTTGATGACCTCGTCGGGATCGCTCACCCGGTCGTAGAGCACGACGTCGTTGCGGGCGTGCAGCTCCTCGATCGATCCCGGGCGGTTCGGTTCCAGCGGAGCGAAGTAGCGACCGAAGGAGTAGCGCTCGTCGGTGTAGCCGCGGAGGAAGCCGCGCTTGGTCCAGTCCGGTCGCAGGCGCCCGTCCATCATCTGCTCGACGGCGTCGGGCACGTCGAAGCGCCGCCAGAAGCCGGCATCGAGGGTCGTGATCGACTCGGTCGCGGTCAGCACCCCGTCGCGAACCGCATCGCCGGCCATCGCCGGCACCAGCGAGCGACCGGGCAGGTCCACGTCGGCGCCGGCCGGGTCGACGGGATCAACGTCGGCCATCTCCAACAGCGTCGGCAGCAGATCGACCGCCGAGGCCATGGCGTCGCTGCGGCTGCCGTGCGCAGCGGTGTCGTCGGGGTGGCTGATCACGAGCGGCACGCGGAAGTTCTCGTCGTAGACCAGGTTGGCCTTCTGCCGGAGCCCGTGCGAGCCGGCCATCTCGCCGTGGTCGGAGGTGAACACGACGATGGTCGACCCGGCCTGTCCGGATGCCTCCAACGCGTCCAGCACGACGCCGACGTGGCGGTCGACGTCTCGCAGGCAGTTCAGGTAGAAGTTCATCCCGTCGCGCCAGTGGTCCTCGACCGTCACCGGCCCGAACGTCACGTCGAGCACCTCGGCGTACTCCCGGACCGCCGGCGCCGCCCCGCCCAGGTCGTCGTCGACGTTGCTGGGCAGCTCGACGTCCCATCGCTGCCGGTACAGCGGAACGTCCGCCGGCGGAAGCACCTTCACGGCGTGGTCGAGCCCCGCCGGCATCGTCACGTCGCTGCGGCTGCCGTAGTCGAAGCTCATGATGTCGTGCGGGTTCACGAAGTTCACCGCGAGGAACCACGGCTGTTCGGCCGACACCACTGGCGCGCGGTCACGCAACCACTGCGCTGCAGCTCCGGCGATCACCGGGTCGACCTTGAGCCCTGCCCAGGCGCCGCCGTCGATGTCGCCCCAGTCGTTCCACTCGCTGAACCCGTACGGCTCGAGCGCGTCCACCGTCGAGGTCGGCGAGGCCGGATCGACGTAGAGGTTCGCGAGGTGCCACTTGCCCTTGTAGGCGCAGTGGTAGCCACCTGCCCGGAGCATGGTGCCGATCGTCCCGAGTCCGGGATCGAGCGGCCGGACGTAGGGCATGTTGTCGTTGTCGAAGATCTGGGTGACCGGGACGTGGCGTCCCGTGTAGATGACCGATCGGGACGAGCTGCACATCGTCGACGCCGCGTAGTAGCGATCGAAGGTCACGCCGCGCTCGGCGATCCGATCGCGGGCCGGCAGCGCGAACCCATCGGGCCGGGGCAGCTTCCAGCGCTCCTCGTCGGTCACGATCAGCAGGATGTTGGGACGGGGGGACACGGCGTTGCTCCGAGGTCGACGGGGTGACCAGGATCACACATCATCGCGGTGTCGGGTGGGCGCGTTCGGCGTCGGTGAGCGTCGGGGTGTTCTCTCACGCAGGCCTGATCTGGGACGCAGCGACGCTGTGGGCCGATGCGGGTGTGCCCGCGCCGGGGCGCGGGTGGTCGAGCGGTTGTCGGTTGGTCCGGGTGGGGTGGGTTGGTCCCGGTGGGGTCCCGCGCTCATCAGGCGGGTGCGGGTTCTCGT
>CAYSCB010000231.1:0-5296 GCA_964429335.1 uncultured Aquihabitans sp. | reverse complement strand
GGAATCGACAGAACGTGTCGTTTGCGACCCCTATGTTCCGGCAGTGTTGCGGCGCTGGTAGGTTCGGATCGGTATGCGTCTTGCCGTCCTCGCCTCCGGCTCGGGAACGCTGCTCGACGCCATGGCCACCGACGGTCTCCCGATCGAGCTCGTGATGGTCGACCGTCACTGCGCGGTCGAGGACGTCGCCGCCCGCCACGGCATCGCCTGCGTCGTCGTCGAGCGCACCGACTTCGGTGCCGGCTTCGATCGTGACGGCTTCACCGACCGGGTCATCGAGGCGCTCGCCGCACACGACATCGACCTGGTCGCCATGGCCGGGTGGGGCACCATCCTCGGCCCCGCCGCCTTCGCCGCGCTGCCGGGCCGCATCATCAACACCCACCCGGCGCTGCTGCCCGCGTTCCCCGGCTGGCATGCGGTGCGCGATGCGCTCGCCCACGGCGTCAAGGTCACCGGGTGCACGGTCCACGTGGCCACCGAGACCGTCGACGACGGACCGATCCTCGCCCAGGAGGTCGTGCGCGTCCTCCCCGACGACGACGAGGCGACGCTGCACGAGCGCATCAAGGCCGTCGAGCGGCGTCTCTACACCGACACGATCCGATCGATCCTCGACCGCGGCGTCGTCGTCGATGCCGGTCCGGCCGACGCGGCGGCCGCAGGTCCAGTGGCGACGCCAGCAACATCGCCGGCCGACGCGGCGGCCGCAGGTCCAGCAGCGACGACTGCAACATCGACCACCGCATCGACCACCGCATCGACCACCGCATCGACCACCGCATCGACCACAGCGGCGACGACAGCACCGGCCACCACAGCGACCACCAGCACATCGACCAGAGCGTGAGACCACGCCCCCACACCGATCACGAGAGGACCGCCCGATGAACGCGGCTGCTGATCCGACCACGACCCGGCCTCGACGGGCGCTCCTGTCGGCCTACGACAAGACCGGGATCGTCGAGCTCGGCAGGGCGCTGGTCGAGCTCGGCTGGGAGCTCGTCAGCTCGGGCGGCACCGCCAAGGTCCTCGCGGAAGCGGGCCTCCCCGTCATGCCCACCGAAGCGGTCACCGGGTTCGCCGACATGCTCGGCCACCGGGTCGTGACCCTGCACCCGGCGATCCACGGCGGCATCCTGGCCGACCGCGACGACCCCTCCCACGTCGCCGACATGGCCACCCACGACATCACCCCCATCGACCTGGTCGCGGTGAACCTCTACCCGTTCAGCTCGGACCCGTCGGTCGAGCTCATCGACATCGGCGGGCCGACCATGGTCCGCGGTGCCGCCAAGAACCACGCCCACGTGACGGTGCTCGTCGATCCGGCCGACTACGAGATCGTCCTCGACGAGCTGCGTGCCGACGGCGACGTGTCGGCCACCACCCGACGTCGACTGGCCCGTGACGCGTTCGCCCACACCGCCGCGTACGACAGTGCGATCGTCGACTGGTTCGACGCCGAGGGTGCCGGCGAGCTGCCGCCGCTTCCCGACGAGCACGCACCCCTGCCCCGCACCCTGCACCTGTCGGCGACGCTCGCCCAGCCGTTGCGCTACGGCGAGAACCCGCACCAGGTCGGCGCCCGCTACTCCTTCTCGGGCGACAGCTGCTGGGATCGCGCCACCCTCCACGGCGGCAAGGAGATGTCGTACCTGAACGTCTACGACTCCGACGCTGCGTGGCGACTGGTCCACTCGCTCGGCGACGACCCGGCCGCGGTGATCATCAAGCACGCGAACCCGTGCGGCGCGGCGGTCGCCGAGGACATCACGACGGCGTACGTCCGGGCCCACGAGTGCGATCCGACCTCGGCCTTCGGCGGCATCGTCGCGGTCAATCGGCCGGTCCCCGCCGAGATGGCCAAGGCGCTCGCCCCGGTGTTCACCGAGGTCATCGTGGCGCCCGGCTACGACGACGAGGCGCTCATGGTGCTGCTCGAGAAGCGGAACCTGCGGATCCTCACCGCACCCGCGCCGAGCGTGCCGCCCCTCGACGTGCGCAGCGTCGACGGGGGACTGCTGGTCCAGACCCGTGACATCGTGACCGTCGACCGCTCAGCCTGGCAGGTCGTCACCGAACGCCGGCCGACCGAACAGGAGTGGGCTGACCTCGAGCTGGCATGGCGACTGGTCGCGCGGGTGACGTCGAACACGATCGTGCTGGTCAAGGACGGCCAGGCGGTCGGTGTCGGTGCCGGCCAGCAGAGCCGGGTCGACGCGGCGCAGATCGCCGGGCGCAAGGCCGACGGGCGGGCGGTCGGGGGAGCGGGGGCGAGCGACGCGTTCTTCCCGTTCCGCGACGGGCTCGATGCTGTTGCCGACCAGGGCGTCACGGCGGTCATCCAGCCGGGTGGTTCGATCCGTGACGAGGAGGTCATCGCTGCGGCCGACGAGCGCGGCCTCGCGATGGTGATGACCGGCGAGCGCCACTTCAAGCACTGACCAGCCACTGACCGGCCACTGGGGTCGGTGATGGGACCCGGCAGGGGAATGACCTCGCGGGTCGGCGATGGGGACCCGCCAGGGGGAGCGACGTCGGGGACTCGCCACGGAGATCATCCCCGGGGATCGCGTGGCAGGGTGGCAGGACCTACCGGAGGACTCGCGTCAGGACCCGCCCCCAGCGGTACCCCCACCCGTGCTCCCACCGGTGCTCCCACCGGTGCTCCCACCGGTGCTCCCACCGGTGCTCCCGCCCCCACCGGCTCCCGCCTGTGGCCGCTGGGCCTGTTGCACCGCCACCCGGGACACCATCGTCGAGATCGTGCCGCCGTTGTCGGTCGGCCACGTCGACCCGGCGATCTGGTACCCCCGGTACAGCGTCGTCCGATCCAGGTTCCCCTGCGCACGCACCGACCGGATGCGCAGCTCCCCGGACCCCGTCCGTTCGGTCACGTAGATCACGCCCTCGCGTATCAGGTTCACGCCGGTCACACCCGCACGGGTCCGCTCGACGAAGCGGTCGCTCGCCGGGGTCACGACACCGATCGACTCCTGCTGGTCATCCGCGGTCCGGTACCCCGTCACGAGCGCGGTCCCGTCGGTGTCGATTCCCTCGAGGTTCAGCTGCGTCCACCCGCGCACGGGCACGTCGCTCGCGTCGCCGGTGAGGTCGATCCGGGCGAGCGCCATCGTCCCGCCCGCGGCGAGCTCGAGGTACGCGGTGTCGCCGAGGGTCACGACACGACCGACGCTGCTGCCCTGGCTCGTATCGACCTCGAGCGTCGCGACACGGTCGAGCAACCCGTCGGCACCACCCCGGTACAGCTCGACACCCCGCTCGGTGTCACGGGTCGCGACGATGCCATCGGCACCGGCCGCGGCAGCACCGACCCGCCCGGTCAGAAGGATCCGGCGTGACCCGTTCGACGAGTCCCAGCGCCGGATCGAGTCCGAGCCAGCCGTCGCACCGGCCATGCGCACGTAGGTGACCGTCGAGTCGGTGTGCACCGGCAGCATGAACAGGCCCCGGTCGATGACCCGCACCGAGGCGGACGTGTCGATCCACAGCAGCTGCGTCTCCTGCACCGGCGACTCCGTCGCGGACGCGCCACCGCCACCGGAGCCGTCGGCGGTCGCGACCAGTGCGGTGAACCCGGTCGACTCGGCGGTCACGGGAACCGGACGGATCTCCCGGTACACGTCGGTGCGCCCGGTCACCTTGCCTGTCGTTGCATCGATGACGACGCCGCGCTTGCCCCCGTCGACGGCCTGGACCGCCAGCACGCTGGTGCCGTGACCGAGCACGACCGCCTCGGCCGTCGTGCCGTCGACAGTCCGCACGGTGCCGGTCCGCAGGTCCCGGATCGTCAGCTTCCCGCCCTGCGCCGGCCACGACACGACCCACCGCTCGTCCTCGCTGATCTGGCAGAGGCCCGTGCCGATCTTCCGGACATCGGTCGGTGTCCGGGCAAGGTCGCAGCGGTCCTCGGTGGTGAGGTACACGCCGCGCCGCAGCACGTTGGTCTGCAGCTGTCGCTGGCTCTCGGCGAGCGTCGTCGCCGTCTTCCCCGGGCGTCCCACCGCGGCGATGGACTTCGCGGCGGCGTCCTGGAACGACAGCAGCGTGTGGCCGTTCCAGATGGTGCCGAGTGCGTCGCGGGAGATGGTCCCGTCGGTGTTCACGGTGTTGATCGGCAACGGGCCGAGGACGCCGGTCGCGATCCGGTCGGAGTCCGACGGTTCGTCACCGGGGGAGACGGACCAGATATCGGTGGCTGTCGCCTTCGATGCACCGCTCGCCGAGTCGGTCTCGCCCGGGGTGATGTCGCCGGCGAGCAGCAGTCGACCACCGGAGCCCGTGCTTCCGCACGCGGTCAGCGTGACAGCGAGGCCCACCACCACTGCGGCGACCGCCACCGACGCGCCTCGACGCCACGGACGCCGAGAACGACGACGTGGACGGTCCGACTGCTGTGGCGGGTGGAGCTGATCGGCAGACATCGTGGTGACGCTAACGCCGGGGACTGACACCGCCGAAGTCGGCGGCCGTGGCGCTGCCGAAGTCGGCGGCCTTGACACCACCGAACGTGACGAGTGATCAGATGCGGACCGCGGCGACGAGCACCGCGGCGAACGCGATCAGTGTCGCGACATTCCAAGCGGCCATCTTGTTGATGCGGTCGACGAGCCGGCCTTCCATCTGGCCCAGTTCGGCGCGGAGGAAGTCCTTCGTGACCGGTTCCTCGACATCTCTCGCCGGGAAGTACGACATCATCTCCTGGACCGCTTGTTCGTCCTCGACGATCGTGACCAGTCCCTGGTAGAGGACGGATCTGCTGCGTTCGCTCAACGCCATGGTGGCATCTCCCGCGTTCGGGGGCATCACATCTTCGGTTGTGTGCCTGTGGGCGGGGGAAGCGAATATCGATGCTACGACCGGCCCCTGACACCGGCAACGCACTGACAAAGGCAACGCACCGACTCCGCCGAAGTCGGCGGCCCGGCCCTGACACCGCCCAAGTCGGGATGTGCTCAGATGCGGACCGCGGCGACGAGCACTGCGGCGAACGCGATCAGTGTCGCGACGTTCCAGGCGGTCATCCGGTTGATGCGATCGACGAGGCGCCCCTCCATCTGGCCCATCTCGGTTCGGAGGTCGTTCAGTTCGGCGCGCAGGAAGTCCTTGGTGATCGGTTCCTCGACATCCCTGGCCGGGAAGTACGACATCATCTCCTGGACCGCTTGTTCGTCGTCGACGATCGTGATCAGTCCCTGGTAGAGGACGGATCTGCTTCGTTCGCTCAACGCCATGGTGGCATCTCCCGCGTTCGGGGGCATCACGTCGTCGG
>CAYSCB010000230.1:0-5303 GCA_964429335.1 uncultured Aquihabitans sp. | reverse complement strand
CGATCCCGCCGATCACCGGCTCGAAGCTCGGCGCCTCGATCGTGCCGACGTTCGCGTAGTAGCCGCAGACGCTGCCGACGGCAGCGGCGGTGAAGTTGCCGCCCATGAAGGCGTGGCGTTCGCACAGCACCACGCTCGCCCCCGCGCGGGCGGCGGCGAGCGCCGCTCCGAGCCCGCCCGGGCCACCACCGGCGACGACCACGTCGGCGTCCGCGATCACCTCGACGTCACGACCGGGCAGCTGCACCGTGGCATCACCCATCGACCGAACCCTATCGTCGGACGCGGGTCACAGGAGCCGGGTCGTCGGTGCTCCGTCGATGACCCAGGCCAGGGAGGTGCGACATGACGTGGTTGTTGCGAGCAGTGCTGGCCGTGCTGGTGGTGCTGATCGCGTTGGCCGGAACCTGGCTGGTCGGCATGCGTCGAAAGTGGCGACCGGTGGTCGACCTCCAACGGCGGATCAATCGGGCGGTCGTGAACCCGAGGCAGCTCCGAAGCGCCGGCACCCCCGGTGCCTACGCCGGTGCGATCCACCACGTCGGACGGCACAGCGGTCGCGAGTACACGACCCCGATGGTGCCGTACCCGACCGACGACGGCTTCGTCGTCGTCCTGCCCTACGGCCCGCGCTCGGACTGGGTTCGCAACGTGCTCGCAGCAGGGAGGGCGACGATCGACCACGAAGGATCGAGCTACGAGGTCGTCGAACCGGAAGTGGTGCCGATCGGCGACGCTCCGGTCGTGTTCCCGCCGTCGGACGACCGCGGCAACCGGGTCATCGGCGTGTCCGAGTGCCTGGTGCTCAACCGCGCGCCATGACACGCGCGACATGAACGCGCCTCGAGCCGATGGGTCGGTCCGACCATCGGTGCACCTCCGACCGGACGTCGCTCGGCCCTAGTCTGAGCGGCGATGACCCTGACCGAGGAGCTGGCGGCCTGGGCGGCGTCGCTCACCCTCGACGACGTGCCCGGACGGGTCGTCTCCTACGCCCGCAGCCAGGTGCTGTCCCAGCTCGCGGCCGCCCGCGCCGGACTCGACCATCCGCTGGGCCGGAAGCTCGTCGGCGCGTTCGGCCCACCGACGCAGACCGACCCGCACCGGACCGCGACGGTGCTGTCGTCGTTGACGATGGCGCTCGACTTCGACGACACCGTGTTCGCCGGTCACGTCACCCACTCGACGGTGAACGTGCCGCTCGCCTACGCGGCGCCGTCGGGCCTCGACGGCCGGCAGGTGCTCGCAGCGGTGATCGCCGCCGGGGAGTGCGCGGCGCGCGTCACCGCCGCTGCGACGCTCGGTCCGCACCGCGGCCAGACCGCCGCGCACGCGCACCTGGTGGGCGCCCCCGCAGCGCGACTGCACGCCGAAGGCGCTCCGGTCCGACGTTGGGTCGACGCGTGGGGCCTCGCGCTCGCGGCACCGCCGTGGTCGCTGCACCGGGCGTTCCTCGGCAGCGACGCCAAGGTGTTCACCGCATCGGTGCCCGTGGGCGTCGGCCTCGACGCCTGCGACGCCGCCGCGGCCGGGTTGCGCGGGGCACCGGACATCCTGGAGCACCCCGAGGGGTTCCTCGCCCGCTTCGCGGCCGAACCGCTCCCCGAGCTCGTCGTCGCGGGGCTCGGGTCGCGCTGGCACACCGAGACGACCTCGTTCAAGGTGCACCCGGGTTGCGCCTACCTGGATCCGGCGATCGACTGCGCGATCGCGCTGCACCGGCAACTCCCGGGTCTGCAGGCCGGCGATGTGCGCGAGGTCGTCGTGCATGCCGGGATCCTCACCGTCGCGGTCGACCTGCGAGCGGCACCGTACGTGAGCGGGCCGGACTCGACGGTGGCGGCGCTGAACTTCTCGGTCGGCTACAGCGTCGCGACGGCGCTGCTGGCCGGGGCGCTGACCGCTGACGACTTCCGGACACCCGCGCTCGACGATCACCGACGCTGGGATCTCGCCGGCCGGGTGCGTGTGGTCCACGACGAGGAGATCACCCGTCGATCGCTGCTCGCCACCGCACCGCTCGGCGAGGCGCTGCGCCAAGCCGGTCCAGATCGGGCACGGGAGTGGCTCGTCTCCCACGGCGGCGACGAGGCAGCCGCCCTCGTCGAGGACCTCGGAGCACCAGCGGCGGACTTCGAACAGGCGGACAAGGCGATCGGTGCCCGCGTCGAGGTGCACCTGATCGACGGTCGTGTGCTGGTCGAGACCTGCGACATCCCGGTCGGCGCCGTCGGTCCGGACGGCCGTCGGGACCATCCCGGGCTGGTGCGCGACAAGTTCCTCCGCTGCGGTGGGTCACCCGCGGTCGCTGACGCGATCGCCCACCTCGAGGACCTCCCGGCGAGCGAGGTGCGTGGCCTGCTCACCGCAGCCCTGTCGTGAGAACTGCCCTGTCGTGAGAACCGCCCTGTCGTGAACGCGCGACCGACGCTTCCTATCCGGCGACGGCGTCGAGCGGTGCGAGCATCTTCACCGACCCGGTGACGGCGACGTCGATCACACGGTCGTCGACCGGCCAGACGTCGCCGTCGTGTTCGGCCACGAGCGGCTCGCCGTCGGTGCGCTCGATCCGCACCGAACGACCCTGCCCGTAGGCGACGCCCGGGTGATCGAGGTGCTCCCCCGCAACGACCGCGCCGGCGAGCTCGACGAACCCGGCGGCGTCGACACCTTCGATCACGCACACGTCGAGCAGACCGTCGTCGAGCACCGACCGGGGCAGCACCTGGAAGGTGCCCGCGCGGTGACGGGCACCGCCGATCACCACGAGCGACGTCGAGCCGACGGCGAGCAGCTCGTCGTCGAGCACGACGCGGACCGGGAACGAGCGGTGGGCCTCGAGCGCCGGTCCGATCGCGGCCGAGTACCGCTCACGTCCGGCGACGTCGACGAGCGCGACGCTTGCTCGGACCACCTCGGCGATGAGCCCGACGCTCACGCCGAGCAGCGCGGCGGCGAGGCGTCCCGAATCGGCGCCACGCACCGACAGAAGATCGACATCACGCACCCGTGCCGCGCCGGTCAGCGCCTCGCCGATCACCTCCGGCCACGGCCGGTCCTCCCACAACGCTCGGTGCATCGAGTTGCCGGTTCCCGCGGGCACGATCGCCATCGGCACCTCGGAACCCGCGAGCGCCGCCGCGCACGTGCGCACGGTGCCGTCACCGCCGACGGCGACGACCGCTCGCCACGGGCCCTCGACGTCGACAAGGTGGCTGATCTCCGCGAGTGCCCGGTCGACGCCGTCGGGTGCGATCGTGACCGGCGCAAACCCCAGATCTGCGCAACGTCGCTCCACGTCGTCCAGCAGATCGGTGACACCGCCACGGGCGGCAGGGTTCGCGACGACCAGCACCCGCTCGACCCCCGTGGCGGGACCGGCCATGTCAGCAGCAGCATCAGGAGCAGTCATGTCAGCTCAGCGCGTCCGCCAGACGGGAAGCGCCCCGGGCTGCCATCGCCATGATCGTGATCTGCGGGTTGACGTGCGTCGACGACGGCAGGATCGACGCGTCGAGCACCCACAGGCCGTCGACGTCCCACACGCTCCCCCACGGATCGACGACCGAGTCCGACGGTCGGGCACCCATGCGGGCGGTGCCCATGGGGTGGTAGGCCGACACGTGCAACTCCGAGCGGTTCCAGCGACCGCTGCGGATCTGTTCGACCTCCTTCGGTGACGAGATCGAATCGAGTCCCGGCAGCATCGGATAGACGGTGGTCGCGCCGGCGGCGAAGAACAGCTCCGCCGATCGAGCGATCCCGTCGAGCACACGTTGGGCGTCGCGGCGCGACAGCGAGTAGCGGATCAGGGCGCCGGAACCCGCTCGGTGCACCCGACCGTTGCCGGCGTCGCTACAGATCGAACCCATCGACGCGACCCGCGGGTACAGACCGAACAGATCTCCATCGCGGCCCCATCCCGGCAACGACCCGGCGGAGTAGCCGAGCCCGGGCGGCGGGAACGTCGCTTCGAGCAGCACACCGTCGCGGAGGTGCTCGTCGACGTACCAGCTCTGCATCGTGCCGCGCCACGCGGAGAGGTCCTCGTCGAACAGAGCACTCGTCCCCGCTCCAGGGTGGATGACGAGGTTCCGACCGAGCTGGCCGGAGGTACGGGCGAGCTTCTGCCCCATGAGGAGCACCGGGGTGAACACCGCACCAGCAGCCAGCACCGTGGCCCTGGCCCGGACCCGCAGCTCACCGCGTCGCTCTCCGGTGTCGGGATCGTGCAGCTCGGCGAGCACCCCGGTCACCCGGCCGTCCTCGACGAGCAGCTCACGGACCCTCGCATGGGCGACGACGTCCGCACCGGCATCGACGGCACGCGGCAGGTACGACACGTGCATCGCCTGCTTGGCGTCGATCGGACAGCCGAACGCGCACGTGCCGTGACCGTGGCAGCCGCGGATGTTGCGACGGATCGGTCCTCCCGACCAGCCGAGTGCCTCGGCGCCACGGCGGGCGATGGATCCGTTCGCGCCCAGCACCTCGTCGGGTACCGCCTGCACGCCGAGCACCGACTCGACCTCGTCGAACAACGGCGCCATGTCGTCCGGGGAGATCCCGGTGATCCCGCGTCGGCCCCAGTCGACCAGCACGTCGTCGGGGGTGCGGAAGCAGGTGCCGGAGTTGACCGTCGTGGTCCCGCCGACGACACGTCCCATCGGCAGCGAGATCGTCGGTGAGCCGAGCGCGAAGGTCAGGCCGTTGTCGCGGTAGTGACGCAGCATCCGGTCGACTGGTCTGTCGACGGATTCGTCGAGGGCGCGGTAGCGACCTCCCTCCTCGAGGACCACGACACGCAGTCCCGCCATGGACAGGACGTCCGCTGCGACCGCGCCACCGGCGCCGCTGCCCACGACCACCACGTCGGCATCCATCGACGACGGCACGTCGGGCCAGGTCCGCACCGGGAGTTCGACCGACCTCGGCGTGGTGTCGAGCGGCACCAGCGGGGCGCCGTCGTAGCCGATGGCCGCTGCGACGTCCGGGTGCGACGCGTACGCGATCTGCACGATCGTCTGCAACGCGGAGAGGCTCTCGCGGCGCGGGCGGTTGCGGCTCCGCGTGGTTGCCTCCACCCAGGCCGCTGCGGCGGTCGGGTCAAGGCGGCTGAACGGTCGCGGCCGACGTGACAGCAGCGGTGTGAGCTCGAAGCCGGCGAGCATCGCACGCACGAGTCGGCGTGAGGTCGGTTCGAACCCGGCGATCCACCGGTCGATCTCCTCGGGGACACCGAGCGCGACAGCACCCTCGACAGCAGCACCCTCGACAGCAGCACCCTCGACAGCAGCACCCTC
>CAYSCB010000229.1:0-5315 GCA_964429335.1 uncultured Aquihabitans sp. | reverse complement strand
GGTAGTCGACCGGCGTGCCGTCGAGCGTCACGTGCTTGCCGTTGGACTCCATCGTGAGCTGCTGGAGGTAGGCGGGGAAGCGTGAGAGGTACTGGTCATACGGCATCACCCCGATCGCCTGGACGTCGAACAGCTCGCCGTACCAGAACGCGAGGAGCCCCATCAGCACCGGCAGGTTCTCCCTGAACGGGGTCCGGTGGAAGTGCAGGTCCATCGCCCGGAAGCCGTCGAGCATCTCCCGGAAGCGCTCCGCTCCGATCGCGATCATCGTCGACAACCCGATCGCGGAGTCCATCGAGTAGCGGCCACCGACCCAGTCCCAGAAGCCGAACATGTTGGCGGTGTCGATGCCGAACTCGGCGACCTTCGCGGCGTTGGTCGACAGCGCGACGAAGTGCCGGTCCACCGCGACGTCGTCGCCGAGGCCACGACGGAGCCAGTCGCGTGCCGAGCGCGCGTTCGTCATCGTCTCGATCGTCGTGAACGTCTTCGAGGCCACGATGAACAGGGTCTCGGCGGGGTTCAGGTCACGGGTGGCCTCGACGAGGTCGGTAGCGTCGACGTTCGACACGAACCGCAGCGTGAGGTCACGGTCGCTGAAGCTGCGCAGCGCCTGGTACGCCATCACGGGACCGAGATCGGATCCGCCGATGCCGATGTTCACGACGTTGCGGATGGGGCGACCGGTGTGGCCGACCCATTCGCCGGAGCGGACGCGTCCCGCGAACGTGGCCATCGCGTCGAGCGTGTCGTTGACCTCGGCGACGACGTCGACGCCGTCGACGATCAGTTGCTCAGAGCGTGGCATCCGCAGGGCGACGTGCAGGACGGAGCGGTCCTCGCTGACGTTGATCCGGTCGCCGCGGAACATGGCGTCGATGCGCTCGCGGAGTCCGGACTCGACTGCGAGGTCGACGAGCAGGTCGAGCGTCTCGTCGGTCACCCGGTGCTTGGAGATGTCCGCGTGGATACCGCAGGCGTCGAGCGTCATCCGCTCGGCGCGACCCGCGTCCTCGGCGAACAGCTCCCGCAGGTGCAGTGGGGCGATCACCTCGTGGTGACGGCTGAGCGCGACGAGTGCCGGGCGTTGGCGGAGCGGTTCGACGGGCACGGTCCCTCCGGACGTCGGTGGATTCGTGCTGGACCCTACCCACCGGCCTGACCGGTCGCGGGTCTGCACCGGCGTTCGACTCACCGGGGGTCGGCGAGCACCGCAGCGCCGACGATGCCGGCGCTGTTGCGCAGCTTCGCGGGCATGACCATCGTGTGCAGGTCGATGGCGGGGAGGAACTCGTCCGCGCGCCGGCTGATCCCGCCACCGATGATGATCAGATCAGGCCAGAGCAGCCGCTCGAGCAGCGACAGGTACTCCTGCAACCGCTTCGCGTACTTCTTCATCGACAAGCCCTCGGCCTTGCGCACCGAGCTCGCCGCGTAGCGTTCGGCGTCGTCGCCGTGCAGGGGCAGGTGTCCGAGCTCGGTGTTGGGGACGAGGGTCCCGTCGACGAACAGAGCTGAGCCGATGCCGGTTCCCAGCGTGATCATCACCACGACCCCATCGACGCCGCTCCCGGACCCGTAGCGGACCTCGGCGACGCCCGCCGCATCCGCGTCGTTCGCCACGACGACCGGCCGTCCGAGCGCTTGTCGGAACAGGTCGACGGCGTGGGTGCCGACCCAGCTCGGATCGATGTTCGCGGCGGTGAGCACTTCGCCGGAGCGGACGACCGCGGGGATCGTCAGACCGACCGGCGTCGAAGGATCGACCTGCCCACCCGCCTCTGATTCGCTGCGTCGCACGACCTCGGTGACCGTTGCGGCGACCGCCGCAGGCGTCGCCGGCTGCGGGGTGTCGAGTCGGACCCGCTCGGCCGTGAGCGCGCCGGAGGTGAGATCCACCGGAGCCGCCTTGATGCCCGAACCGCCGATGTCGACCCCGATCACGGCGGTGGAACCGGACGACGAGTGCTCGAGCTGATCGGTCATGCGGACCAGCATGCCCGCGCCCGGGTCGAGGTCGCGTCCGAACGACGTCGTCGTCGTGGCCGTACGTCCCACGAGCCCGCTGTCGGGCCGATGGGCGTCTCTTGTTACAGCCGCCCGAACAGCGCGCCGATCTCTGGAACATGATCACCGCGCTCGAGTCTGAACGATCCATGGCGGGTCCGATGATGCGACACGCACGTGAGTTGGCGGGCCTCCGACTGGGTCACGGTGCCAACGCGCTCGGCGTCGGTCGGGTGGAGCTGCGCTCGATCGAGCGGGGTCGCCGGTCGGCGCCACGGGATGTGCTCGAACGCGCCATCGAGGCGTACGGCGATATCGAGCTGGTGCTGCCGCCCCGTCAGGACCTGATCCGCCACGGGGATCCGACCCGTCTCGTCGTCGGTGAGGAGGTGGTGCGGCTGGAGCCGGGACGGAACGGGAACGAGGGGCTGCTGTGCGAGTACGTCGCCGCGGTCCGTCGCCAACGGGGCCTCCATGCGAAGGCGCCGGTGGCGTTCCGCGCACACGACCTCGTGCAGCTCGCCGGCGTCCTCGACCTCGGAACGGTGGAGCTGGAACGCCAGCTCGCGGAGGTGGCCGGGCTCCCGTCGGACCCGGCACGACGTGCTGCGCGGACGTTGGTGCTCACCGGTCTGTGCCTCGTGATCGCGGGAATGGGATCCGCGGTCCTGGCGCCAGGTGAGATGACCTGGCTCTCCGGTGATCTCCGTGCGGATGTGCCGCCATCGGAGGTGTCGTCGCGTCTGGGTGAGCTCGAGGAGCTGATGGCGCAGCTCCGATCGGCGACATGATGACGGGGTGAACCCCGACGACCACACGACCGATGGCCGGTCGGACGATCCGCTCGTGACGTCGATGGATCCGAGGCTCGACGGGCGCACCGTCGTCGTGACGGGTGCAGCCAGCGGCATCGGCCGTGCGACCGCTCGGATCGTTTCCTCGTTCGGCGCCGCCGTCGCTCTCTGCGACCGGGACGCCGAGGGCCTGGCGTCGCTCGTCGAGTGCCTCGTCGCCGACGGCTCCGTCGAGGACCCCTTGGCAGTGGTCACCGGGGTGTTGGACGTGCGTGACGCGGATGCCGTCGGTCGGTTCGCCGCCGAGGTCGGCCAGCGCCACGGCTCGGTGCACGGGCTCGTGAACAACGCCGGCGGCACCTACCGCGCGGCGTTCGTCGACTCGTCGTCGAAGGGCGACCGTGCGCTCGTCGACGAGAACTTCACCAGCGTCGTCGAGGTCACCCGGGCGTTCCTGCCGACGATGCCGCCGGGTGCCTCGATCGTGAACGTGACATCGAGCGAGGCGTTCCAGGCTGCTCCCGGCTTCGCCGTCTACGCAGCGATGAAGGCTGCGGTGGAGAACCTGACCAGGACGCTCGCGCTCGAGCTCGCCGAGCGGGGCATCCGGGTCAACAGCGTCGCGCCCGACGGGATCCCGACACGCGGCGACGAAGGGCTCGCACAGGCGGTGCTCTCGGGATCCGCGTATCTGCCCCCGCCACTGCCGCCGATCGGTCGGTTCGCCGTGCCGGAGGAGTGCGCGTCGGTCATCGTGTTCCTCCTGGGTGAGCTGGCCCGGTTCGTGACCGGCACGTGCGTGCACGTCGACGGCGGACTGCACGCCGCCGGCGGCTGGCACCGCACCCCACCCGGAACATAGGGGTCGCTTTCGACAGAACGTGTCGATTCCGCGCCCCAGAATCGGCGGACCCGGGTGCCAGACTCGCCCGATGTTCCGGCTGGCCATCCGATCGGCCCGGGCGCACTGGCGCCGCTTCGTGCTGACGGCCACCGCCGTGGTGGTCGGGGTCGCCTTCGTCGTGGCCGCCTTCGTGTTGACCGACAGCCTCGCGGCATCCATCCGCAACGCGTTGCGCGACGCCGCCGGCCGCTCCGATCTCCTCGTCCGCTCCGCTGAGGGCTCCCGTGGCGGACCCGGCGGGCTGTTCGGATCGCGGACCGGGGTACCGGCGTCGATGGTCGCAACGCTCGCAGCGGTGCCGGGGGTGGCTGCGGTCGACGGCGTCGTGTCCGGACCGGGGGAGCTGCTCGACAAGTCGGGTCGTTCCGGGGCGTTCGACTTCACGCTGATCAGCAACTGGCCGTCGGATCCGTCGATGTTTGGAGTCGCGCTCCGTTCCGGGTCCGCTCCCAGCCGCCCGGCCGACGTCGTGGTGGACGCGGCGACCGCCGAGCGTCGTCACCTGTCGGTCGGGGAGAAGGTGCGCGTCGCGACTCGACGCGGCATCGTCGACGCAACCGTCTCCGGTGTCGCCGAGCACCGGGCGTCAGCGCTGGTGGCGGCTGCGCCGGTGCTCGCGTTCTCGGCGGACCGGGCGGCGGAGCTCGTCGGCGTCCCGGGCTGGGTCAGCGTCGTCAACGTCCGACTCGCGCCGGGGGCCGACCTCGGGACCGTCCAGCGGGATCTGGCCCGGGTGGGTGGGTCCGAGGTGTCGGTGATCAGCTCGCAGACGCTGGTCAGCGCTGCGCAGGCCGACGTGGAGCAGCAGCTCGACATGTTCGTCGGCCTGCTCCTGGGGTTCGCGGCCGTGACCCTGTTCGTGAGCGCCTTCCTCATCTGGAACACCTTCACGATCGTCGTCGCCCAACGCACCCGTGAGCTGGCACTCCTGCGCGCCGTCGGCGCCTCCCGTCGCCAGGTGGCCTCGGCGGTGGTCGGGGAAGGACTGGTCGTCGGCGTGGTGGCGTCGATGATCGGTATCGGCGTCGGCGTGCTGCTCGGGATCGGATTGCAGCGTCTCATCGTCGCCCTCGGTGTGTCGATCCCGCTCGGTGACACGGTGGTCCAGGCACGCACGATCGTGCTCGGTGCCTTGGTCGGTGTGGGTGTCACGCTCGTGTCGGTGCTGGGGCCGGCGCGTCGGGCGACGGGGGTTCCGCCGGTTGCGGCGATCGCTGCGATCGACGCGACGCCCGGTCGGAGGACCCTCGGCCGACCGGTCTTCGGCACCGTCCCACTCGTTGCCGGTGCCTGGATCGCTGTGACGGCGCTCGTCGGGACGGCTGATCCCGTCGACGAGCGCGTGCGGACTGTCGCTTTCGGGGCGTTGTTGGTGTTCCTCGGTGTGTCGGCGGTTGCCCGTTTCCTCGCAGCTCCCGTCGTCGGCGCCATCGGCGCGCCGGTCCGCCGTGTTGGTGTCGCGGGTCGGATCGCCGCGCGTAACGCGGTGCGCAACCCGCGGCGGACCGCGTCCACCGCTGCGGCGTTGATGGTCGGCCTCGCTCTGGTCGCGACGACGCTCGTGGTCGGGGAGTCGGTGCGCTCAGCGATCCGTGGCGGCCTGACACGGT
>CAYSCB010000228.1:0-5329 GCA_964429335.1 uncultured Aquihabitans sp. | reverse complement strand
AAGATGGAGGGGAACAGCATCGGGCCGAATTGGAATTCGAAGGCCGGGATTGGTAGGGCGAGCACCTCGATCGGGGGGGGGATCTCCCCGGCGGGCCGGCCGGTGCCTGCCTTGATGCCCTGGCGTTGGGGCTGGACGATGAAGTTCGAGGGCGGCGGGAGGCCTGCGACGGCGGGGAGCCGGCACGTCGCATGCGCCGGGTTCGGCGCGGCGGCCTGGTAGGCGTCCATCAGCTGACCTGCCCAGATCGCCGCGTGGCCACCCTGGGAGTGGCCCCAGGTGATGGTGTCGTAGGCCTTCGGGACATCGGCGCCGTAGGTCCGCTCCATCAGCTGGCTGGTCGCCCGGGCGGCGTCGATCACGTCCGCCGCGGCGATGCGACCGACGACGTAGGTGTCGTTCGGCTGGTAGTCGGTGGCCGACACGACCCATCCACGGTCGAGCGCGGTCTGCAGCGCACCGTCGGCCGGGTCGCCCGTGCGTGCCCCGAGTCCGTTGCCCCACGCGACGGCGTTGATGCCGTCGGCCATCTTCCCCCACAGCGATCGGTCCGGTGCCAACGACGGGAGACATGCCTGCTGGAGCCCTGAGGTGCCGTGGGCCCAGGCCAGCATCCGACCGACCGTGGCCGTGCCGTTGGTGCTGTCGTTGGTGCTGTTGTTGTCGCTCGAAGCGAACCTGGTCGGACCCTTCGCCGGCGCCGCTACCATGCCACAGACGATCTGCAGGTCGTGCTCGTCGACGCCGGTCGACACGTACGAGATCCGCCACGCATGGGCGCTGGCCGGGAAGCCGACCGACGCCTTGTACTGTCCGTCGAGCTTGTAGGACGCGATCAGGTCACCGGGCCGTGAGCCCGCCGGCGGCTTCTCCCCCACGCCGTTCGGACTCTGCACGCACGGCGGCGCAGCGACCGGCAGCGGCACGGTCGTGGTCGATCCGGCACCGGGCAGCTGCGTGGGCAGTCCGCTGACGTCGGGATCACGGGTGCATGCGGTCGACGACATCGTCACGGCGGCGACGAGCAGGAGTGCGTGAACACGGGTCAGGCGACGCATGGCTCCCATCATGCTCGCCGCCGTGGAGGAATTCCGTGACCGTGCTGCCAGGTGCGGCGGCCTTCTGCTCGAGCGGCCGAACTCGGGGTGAACTGGCGTGTGGGCCGTCGGATTCCCCCGAGTTCGCCCGGCGGGCGGCTGATCAGGAGCCCGCGAGCACCCCGACCGACGTCCACCCGCTGGGCGGCACAGCAACCGTGAGCTGCCAGAGCCCGGTCGAGCGATCGTGGTCGATCATGTGATCCGGCGACAGGGGCGCCTGCTCGGCCCATCCGGTGATCGTCACGTCCTCGCCGGCGCCGAGCACAACGAGGCGGACGCCGCCGTCGAGGGGTTGCACGCGCAGTCGGGCATCGCCGGCGGTCACGAACTTCTCGACATCACCGATGACCGCGAACCCGCAGTCGAGCACCGGGGCCAGCACCAGGTAGGTCCAGTCCTCGCGCTCCAAGGCGACGGGCCATGTCGCGTCGTCGCGCAGGCGGGTCGCGGAACGTACCCGCCAGTCCCACGCGACGACGTCGCCGACCGGTCGCTCAGCGCTGAGCGACGCGAGGTCGATGCGACCCTCGACCCGCTCGTCGGTCGGGACGCAGTGCATGGCGACGACGTAGACCCACTGGCCAGCGGGGTGATCGCTGTGGCACCCGGCGACGAGCAGCTCCGGGTGGAACGCCGGGTTGGCGAGCATCGAGGTGCCCGTCGCGGCGATCGGCACGTCGGGCTTGATGATCAGCCCGTCGGCACGGCAGGTGCGCAGCCCGATCTGCGCATCGAACCGCCCGACGCGGTCACCGAGCCCCACCGGACCCGTCGACAACGCCGACAGCAGCGCTTCGGGTTCGCCGTTCGCTCCAGCGACGTCGGCGTCGGTGCGGAACACGTCCTTGAACGGCATCAGTCCGAGCGCACGGGCCAGCGCGTTCGTGATGGCGAACCAGGCCCAGAGCTGGCCGGCAGTGGCGATGTAGCCGTGGTCGCCGCAGGTTCGCACCGAGGTCACCTGCGTGAGCGTCGTGGTCTGCGCGAAGTCCGCCGGCGTGCCCATGCACCACTGCAGGGTGATGCCCCGGTCGGCCGCGGCCCGGTCGATGCCCTCCTGCCACGCCCGGGCCCGGCCCGGTTCGCGTCGCAGTCCCTCGACACCGAAGAACACCTCGACCAGCCAGTCGTGCTCGAAGGTCTCGACACCCCAGGCGACGCACTGGTCGAGCCAGCGTTCGTAGCCCTCCGGCGTGGCGGGCACGGCGTACGGACCGTCGATGTGGACGGGAACCTCCTTGGCGATCGGCGCGTCCGAAGCGAGGTGACGGATGTGCGCGACGAGCGGCGGGTCGCGGAGCCGGTCACGCAGTGCAGCGATGCCGTCGGGCAGCACGTCGGCACGGGGCTCCCACGCGAGCATCGCGGTCGGCGGGACGACCCACTCGTCGGTGTCGAACGGGCGGCTCTCGACGTGCGGGTAGAACCACGAGTCGAGCTGCACCGAACCGACCGGCATCCCCGCGTCGCGGAGCCCCTCGACCGCGGCGACGACCGATCCGGCGACGTCGTGGCCGGGTTCGGTCCGGTACCAGTAGGCGGCGCCGTTGTCGGTCCAGTACGAGGGACGGCGTGCGAGCGCGTCGGCCCAGCGGCCGGGCCGGACGGTCCCGGCACGCCCGAGCAGCAGCGCGCCCCATGCATCGAGGCACTCCCTCGGACCGGGTCCGGCGAGCACCGCCATCTCGGTGCGGAACCCGGCGGGGACCCGGTCGAGATCGCCGTGCCAACCGACGCGGACGGTGCCGCCGTTGAGGCCGATGGTCTGGTCGTGGAAGTCGCCGAGCGGTGCCATCAGCAGGGTTCGGCCGGTGCTGTCGGCGAGCAGCAGCGGCCAACCCGTCGGTGGACGGTGGGGGAGCAGGATGAACCCGTCGAGCTCCGCTCCGGTCGTGGCTGGGAGGGCGAACTCGCAGTGCTGGAACGCGAGTGCCCGCAACCCGTCGGGCGCTCCGTCGGCGTGACGTTCCGACGGCGTGAACACCGGCCAGCCGACCGACGGCACGTCGAACGCACCGGTGGCCAGGCCGTCGACGTCCTCCGTCGCCGCGATCGTGAACACGACGAGCGGACGGTCGCGGTAGGCGCGGACGCCGCAGCGCAACGTCCCGTCGGCCACGAGCATCTCGTCGGCCGTGCCGAGGTTGTCGGTGACCTCGCCGACGGCCCCGCGATCGGTCGGGAGCGAGCATCGGCCCGGTCCGAACCAGTCCGCGCCGTCGAGTCCGATTCGCACGGTCGCGTCGTCATCGACGTCGACGGTCAGGCCAGCCGTTGCGCGGAGCTCCATGCGGGCAGTCTGGTCGTCTTCCACGTCGTCGGTCGCCGGATGCAGGACCGCCGATACGATCGGGTGCCGTGACCTACGACGAGATCATCTCCGACGTCGTCAAGGTCGTCGAGGCCGTCGGTGCCACGATCATGGTCGTCGGTGGACTCGTCGCTCTCCTCGGCTACGTCGCTGCCGCCGCCCGTCCGGCGGATCGAGCGGGCGCGTACCAGAAGCTTCGCCGGAACCTCGGACGGGTGATCCTGCTCGGCCTCGAGGTCCTGATCGTCGGCGACATCGTCCGCACGATCGTCGTCGACCCGACCGTCGAGAGCGTGGTCGTCCTCGGGTTGATCGTCGTGATACGGATCGTGTTGAGCTTCTCGCTCGAGGTGGAGATCGACGGTTCCTGGCCGTGGAACCGCTGGCGCGCCGAACGGGGCCCGGGATCCACCAGCGTCTGACCAGACGCTGTCAGCCGAGATCGGAGGACACCCGTCGAGTCGCTACGGCGCCGTCGTCGAGGTGCGGTCGAAGCCGTTGCTCGGTCCAGCTGTGGTCGACGTATGCCCGGTCTCGTCGGGTGCCGTGGTGGTCGGGGTGAGGACGTCGGGAGTCACCGTTCCGAGCGCTATGCCGTCGGCCCGGAGGCGTCGGCGCGCGGCGGCCTCGTCGGTTGCCCGGAGGCTCTCCAGGACTGCTGTCGACGAGTCGCGGTCGGCGGCGCCGGTGACAGAGATCATGGTGCCGTCCTCGGTGAAGCCCTCCAACTGCGACGATGCCGTGTCGAACGTCCAGAGCGTGGACGACCCGTCCAGCAGGTCCGCTCCGGTCGCCCGCTGCGCTCGCGATGTCAGGACCCACGCGATGCGCGCGGCTGCAGGCGTGCCCACCAGCGGCGGGTCCTGGGCGACGTGGAACGCGGTGCCGTCGGTGGCGACCAGCCTCAGCGACAGCGCGGTGCCGGCCAACCGACCGTCGAGGACGTCGACCGGATCGACCGCACCCCAGGCCGGCGTGAGCCCGCTCGGAAGCGTCACGGCTTCCATCGCATCGACGACTGCTCGCGCACCGATGGTCCCTGGTGCGCGTCCGAGGATGGCCAGCAGATCGCTGACATAGACCTGGAGGTCGTCGTTGCTGACACCGCGGCTCGTGATGGACAGCACGCCACGACCTCCGTCGGAGCGGATCGTCATCCAGTTGATCGTCGGGTCGTCCGTCGCGGGCTCACTCGTTCCGTGGAGTCCGGTCCCATCGGCGGTCGTGGGGGACCCGGGCGAGCCCGGGTCCGGACCGGAACCGAGGTTCGGCGCGGGTGTCAGCAGCGACACCGCCAGGAACCGCTGTCCGTCGCCGGCGTCGTCGAGGCCCACGAGCCACGGTGGCGCTCCGGTGGGAGCCAACAGCGCCTGCTCGATTCGGAGACCTGAGGCAGGATCCGGAAGCCGCCAGATGCCCGTGCCACGACGCCAGTCGTCCAGTCGAGGAGCACCGGTCACCGACGTTGCGACGCTCGGCGGGGCCGTCGTCGGGGTGCTTGCGGAGGCTGCCGGACCGACGGTGAGCGGACGGACGTCGCTGCTGGGACCCGTCACCCACAGCACGCCGCCGACGGTCACCGCTGCGGCCACGGTCGCGGCGACGGCTCCGATGGTCCGACGCCGCGGGCGACCTTCGGCGGGTGACCGCGACACCATCAGTGCGTCCGGTGCCTGGGCGTCGATCGCCCGGAGGTCCAGGTCGGTCGCCGCCGCGTGCAGCAGCGATCGCAGGTCGGCTTCATCTTGGGGTGTGACCTCGAGGTGCTTCACCGGTCTGCTCCGTTCCTATCGGTCTCGTGAGGGTGTTCATCCGGGGCGTCCTGTCCACCGCTGCCGTCGTGGATCAGCAACGGACGGAGCTTGCGGATGGCCCGGTGCAGGTGGGACTTGACGGTGCCGACCGGCATGTCGAGCAC
>CAYSCB010000227.1:0-5349 GCA_964429335.1 uncultured Aquihabitans sp. | reverse complement strand
GTGACCATCGCGGACTCGACGAGCTCCCACAGGGTGGGGATCGGGTTGCCCGAGCGTGGATCGACGGGGACGACGAACGCGTTCGAGATGGGGATGCCGATCGACTCGTCGATGTACCACGACAGGTGGCTCGAGAACAGCGGCCCGGTCTCGGGGAGTCCGAAGAACGTGAGCGCCGGGCTGCCGAACAGCTTGCCCACCCGCCGGCGTTCATCAGGATCGAAGAGCTTCGGGGCGGACAGCATGAGCGCCTGCTGGACGCCGCGGATGTTCTTCACCTGTCGCTTCGCGTCGCGCGTCGCGGCGACCGCTGCGTCGAGCGCCCACCACGAGGTTCCGGCACCTTCTCGGACGATCATGTCGAGCGCCGCATCCCCCGGTCCGGCCAGGAGCACCGTCGCGCCGGCATCCAGGCCGACGAACACGGCATGCATGCCGTCCCAGGTCGACAACGGCAACGTGGACAGCCACGGGCGCTGGGCGTCGAGGCCCAGGAACGTGTTCATCGAGATCGCTGCGCCCAACAGCGACCGGTTCGAATGCCACGCCAGATCGGCGCCGCTCGGCAACGCCACAACCGGATCTCCCAGGCCCGGCGCTGGTTGCGGTTCAGGTGCCACGTCCAGCTCCGACAGTCGCACAGCCGTGAGTCCGCTCGACGCGAGTGCTGCGGCGCCGACGCCGTCGCCCACGGCGAGGTCGGCAGGCACCGCGGTGAGCGCCGCCATCGGAGCCTCCGGGGGCACCGCAACAGCGGGTACACCCGCAGCGGTGAGCGCCAGCAGCAGGATGACTCCCTCCACGCTCGGTCCAGCGCAGAAGATCACCCGGCCGCCGTCGCTGCGTTGGCGCAGTCCCGTGGCCGCTGCGGCGACCGCGGCTGCGAGCTCGCGACCCGTGACGCGCATCCGGTCGTCCATGATGGCGACGTCGTCGGGACGGTGACGGGCGAAGCGGCCGAGGAGGTGCTCCTGGAGGGTGAACGGCGGCACGCCGGCGACACGTGTGATGTTCGCCGGCCAGTACCACGACGGTGTGATGGCGATCGTCTTCGGCATGGTTCAGTCCTCCCTGTTCACCGGAGTCCCCCGCTGTGCAGGCTGGAGCCGAGCAGGCCCGCCACCAGTGCGAGGGCGAGGTCGATTCGCAACAGCACGTCCATCCGCCTGATCCCACGACGTACCTGCTCCCGTGCGGCGCGGCGCTCGTCGTCGGTGAGATCGGCTCGCATCCGGGTGTGCAGTGACGGGTGTCCGTAGAAGGCGATCGCCGCGAGGGTCGCCGCCAGCGCCACCCACACGATGATCAGTGCCCACATCGTGCGTCCCCACGACGTCGACAACGTGAGCTCGTGGTCGCTCGTCGCGAGCAGCCCCACACCGGAGACCGCGAGCGCGGCGAGTGACAGCGCCGCGATCCACCGGTAGCGGTGTCCCATCCACTGGCAGGCCACCGCGATCTGGGACTGGGGCATGGCGTTCTGGGCGGGACGCCAGATGAGCTCCATCACCAGCGCGCCGCCGATGTAGGTCGACCACCCCACCACGTGCAGGAACGTCCACCACATCCGGCTCAGCTGACTTCCGTGGTGGCGACACGGCCCATCCTCAGAACTGCCAGATCGTCTGCAGTCCGCCGTACTGCAGCGCCGAGCCCAGCAGTGCGATCACCAGCGCGATCCCCAGGTCGATGCGGGTGATCCGCTCCACCCACTGTGCAGCGTTGATCTGTGCCTGTTGGTGGGTCTGCACCTGCGCTGCTGACACACCGGCCCCCGTGCGCCCGGTGAGCTTCGGACGCAACACGAAGGTGATGATCGAACCGTTGATCACGAGCACGCACCACAGGATGACCATCGCCATCAGCGTCCGGCCCCGGGGTGTTTCCCACAGCAGCGTCCCGAACAGGAAGTCATCCTGTTGCAGCGCGAAGATCCGCAGGATGCCGCTGAACAGGATGAGACCGAGCGCGCTCCACGCGAAGACGAGGAACCGGTCGGCGGTCTTCTTGCCCATGACCTGCGCCTGGGCGGGTGGGATGGCCTTCTGGGCTGGGCCGACCACGAACTCCATGATGATCGAGCCACCCAGGTACACGGCGACGCCGATGATGTGCAGATAGGCCGACACGACCTCCATGAACCCCGAGCTCATCAGGCACCTGCCGTGGGGTCCGGGTGGCCTGGATGCCACTGGGCGAAGTGCGACGTGATCTGATCGGTCACCGAGTAGGGCCGGGCATCGCCGTCCGCCGAGCCGCCGACGGTGAAGCGCCGGTAGAAGTCGACGTCCACGTGGTGGACCTGGGCGGAGAACTTGGCCCGCACCGGGCTGATGTAGGCGGGGCAGCACCCGTAGCGATCCACGATGTACTCGACGGTCGCGATCGCCGCCTGCTCGACCCACTCCGAGATGTGGGCCTTGGGGTGCTCCATCACCTCCTGCATCACCTCGGGGCGGTACGGGCCGTCGTTGCGCTCGGCCCAGTTGTCGTGACGGCTCAGCACTCCACCGGGTCCGTAGCGGAGGTTCTTCACGTAGCGGACCGCGTCCGCGGCGGTCGGGAACTGCGGTGACGGCACGACCACCGGCTCCTTCACTCCCGTGAGCCCGAGGCAGGTGGCCGTCGCGGTCGGGTTCCGGTCGGGGTCCCGCTCGAGGAACTGGAAGCCGAGGCCCGTCGCCACCTCGGGGTACGCGCCCAGCACCATGTCGTCGGCGTAGGAGCCGACCGGCCACGCGCCCAGCCCCATCGACTCCGCCGCGAGGCGGATGTTCTGCACCGTGCAGCCAACCTGGGATGCGTGCAGGAGCTGCACGAGGTCGTCGAACACGGGGATCGGGAAGCCGACCTCGAGGAAGCCGGGGCGTATGAACTCCTCGACCCCACAGGACTTCTGCGTGTCGGGATCCATCAGGTAGAAGCCCGACCACTCGTACGAGCTGAGCAGCTGGTTGAACCACTCGAGGCCGAGATCGCCGACGGGCAGGAACCAGGTGCTTCCGGGCCGGTTGAGGTTGTACTGGCCGGGCCCCATGGCGTTGACGTTGTGCGTGCCCTCCGGGGCGCTGAACCATCCGATGTCCGGGCGACGGTCCGACACCTGGAGCCGGTCGTTGCGGTACCAGTGGAGGATCTTCCAGTAGTCGTCGGGCCCGGCGATCTCCACGGGCGCGAGCCGTTCGGCGAGCGGCCGATAGCGGAAGACGCCCTGGTCGTTGATCAGGAACAGGTCGACGGACAGGTCGTTGGAGCTGGCGGGGATCGTGCGACCCGCCCAGGACAGGATCCCGGACAGCGCACCGTAACCGGAACGTCCGCGAGTGCGATGCCGTTGGGTCCGAGCGCCGCCCACGCCAGGAGCGCCTCCTCCACCTCCGACAGCGGCACCGGTGGAGCGTTCGACGTCCAGCCCAACGGTCCTGCCGGCTGGGTGAGCGTCCGGCCGCTCGACCACTCGAAGGTCTCCGGTTCGCCGGTCTCCGAGCGGTAGCCGAGGCCCATTCGCCGGGTGCGCAGGGTGGACAGCGCGCCGAAGACCGACGGGCCCGACTCGAACGCCCGGGCGATCGCGGCGTGCTCCTCGGCGGTGATGGGAACGGGGGTCACCCGTTGGCGATGGCTGGGATCGAACTGCAGCTCAGCCATGTTCAGCACTCCTGTCGTCGCTCGGTTCGACCTCGACGAAGACCGCACGGTCGGCGGGGATCGGCTGCCAGCCGAAGGGCATGTAGCGGAGGTGGCCGTAGCGGCCGACGAGGTGCAGCCACTTGACCATCCCGGGCTCGACCTCGTTCGCTCCCCTCCATCCGGGGAACATGTGGGGCTCGAACCCGTTGTAGACCACGAGCTGTCCGGGTCGTACCCGGCCCACCGGCCTGGCCGTCGCCTCGTAGGAACCGTGGTCGTTGAAGACCCGCACCATGTCCCCCTCCGAGACGCCGCGGGCGGCGGCGTCGTCCACGTTCATGACGACGAGCGGACGACCGGGGTGGGTCTGCAGCATCGTCTTGTTGCCCATGGCGATCGAGTGGATCGTCCAGCGGGAGTGCCCGCTGGTGACCAGCAACGGGTAGTCGCCGCCTTGTCGGGGTGGCTCCTTGTGGCGGGGGAGGGCCTCGTCGGCCTCGATGAACCAGGGGTGATCCAGGTAGAACTGCGCGCGGCGTGTGAGCGTGGGGAACGGCGTTCCCTTCTCGACGTGCCACGAGTACGACGTGAGCACCTTGTCGGGCTCCACGTCACCTGCCACCGACAGGCCCGGAGCGAACAGCCCCAGGCCGGAGAAGCGGATGCTGCCCTCTTCGCGCAGGGTGTCGATCGACGTGCCGGGCGGAAGCGTCTCGGCCTCGACCGAGTCGCGCACCCACTCGTCGATGACCGCCTCCTCGCTCTCGAAGGCGCCCTTGGACGTGAAGCGATCGACCAGGTCGTCGAGTCGACGGGTCTGGCGTCGGCCGTCGAGGTACTCGTCGAGCCCTTCCTCCTCTGCCACCTCCTGGACCTTCTCGGCCAGGGCACGGAAGATCTGCCACTCGGTGCGGGCCTCGCCTGCGGGCGGCACGGCTTCGTCGGAGAAGGTGAGGTGGAACGAGTGGGTGATCGCGTACTGGAGGTTGGGCCGCTCGTAGTGCATCGCAGCCGGCAGCACGATGTCCGCGTGCAGCGCGGTGGTCGACATCCGGAAGTCGACCGCGACGATCTTGTCGAGCTTCGGCCAGAGGTTCTCGAGGAGCTTGGCCCGACCTCCCCGGGATCGTCGCAGCGGGTTGGTGCCCACCACGAACAGCACCTGCGGCTCCGTGCCTCGGCCGGGTCGGTTCAGCCCACCCCACCAGCCGCGCTGGACGGCTTCGGTGAGGTACTCCCCGAAGCTGCGGGTCATGTGCGGATCGGACCACTCGGCACGGTTCCAGGAGTCCTCGTAGCCGGCGTGGTAGTTGTTGAAGAACACCGGTGGGGTGGAGGAGCCGGCGACCACCCCCATCTGCAGGAGCTGGTTTCCGATGATCTCGTCGCTCTGGGAGGGATCCCGTTGACGGAGGTCCTCCATGGCGCCGTCGATCCCGTCGAGGATCCGCGCGGTCTCGTCGACGCCGCTGCCGGACTTCATCGAGAACATCAGATAGCCGTCGAAGCCGGCGAGGGCGAGGCCCTGGATGCCGGCACCCGGCTTGCCCCAGTTGCCGGTGAGCGCCAGCACCAGCACCATGGCCCGTTCCATGAGGTCGCCGTGGTAGTACTTCGGCGTGTTGAAGCCCTCGAGGATCTTGGTGCGCCCCGCAGCCACCTCCCGTGCGAGGGTGCGGATCACCTCTGGGTGCTCGCCGCCGACCGGCGACGCCGGCC
>CAYSCB010000226.1:0-5360 GCA_964429335.1 uncultured Aquihabitans sp. | reverse complement strand
TGGGTGGTGGGCGGTGGGCGGTGGGCGGCGACGCGGTGGGCGGTGGGCGGTGGCTCTGAGCCGGCGTTCAGCGCCGTCAGGCCGGACCCCGGGCGCTCGCCTACTCTGCGAACGTGCGCAACAACCTCAAGACGGCAGTTCTGCTGGCTGCGCTCGGCGGCTTGTGCATGTTCATCGGCTCGTTCTGGGGTTCGACGGGCGTGGTCATCGGACTGCTCGTCGGGCTGGCGATGTGCGGCGGGTCCTACTGGGCCTCGGACAAGCTGGCGATCCGCTCCGCTCAGGCCGTCGAGGTCACCGCCGAGCAGATGCCGCAGTACCACGCCATCGTCGCCGACCTCGCGTCGCGCACCGACATCCCCCAACCTCGGCTCTACGTGTCACCCAGCCCGCAGCCCAACGCGTTCGCCACCGGCCGCAGCCCGGAGCACGCCGCCGTGTGCGTCACCCAGGGTCTGCTGCAGACCCTCACCTGGGACGAGATCCGTGGAGTCCTGGCCCACGAGCTGTCTCACGTCCGCAACCGCGACATCCTGATCGGGTCGGTGGCCGCAGCGGTGGCGATGGGAATCACGTTCGTGGCGAGCTTCGCCCGCTTCGCGATGATCTTCGGCGGTGGCCGGTCCGACGAGCGCAGCAACCCGTTCGGTGCGCTGCTGATGGTGATCCTCGCGCCGATCGCCGCCGCGCTGATCCAGATGGCGATCAGCCGGAGCCGGGAGTACGAGGCCGACGCATCCGCTGCACGCATGCTCGGCACCGGCGAACCGCTGGCTCGAGCGCTGGAGAAGCTCGAGGCGGGAGCGGAGCGGGTACCGGTGGACGTGAACCCGGCCGAGGCGTCGGCCTACATCGTCAACCCGCTGCGGGGTCGGAACGCGTCGAACCTGTTCATGACGCACCCTCCGGTCCCCGAGCGCATCGCCCGGCTCCGCTCGAACGCCTGGGCCGCCTGATCCGCCTGATCCGCCTGATCCCGGGCGCTGCCTCGGAATCGACAGCCCGGGGCCAACAGCCCGGCACCGCTTCCCGGCATCCACAGCACCGCTCCCCCGGCATCGACGACACCACTTCCGGCGTCGACAGCACCGCTCCCCCGGCGCCGACGACAGCACTCGCTAGCGTTCGTTCGTGACTCCAACGCTCATCCAGCACGTCGGACGCCGACGGATGGCATGTCGTGTGCTGGGCACGGTCGTGCTGTGGAGCCTGATCGCGGTGCTCGGTCTGACCGCGTGCGGCGGTGGCGCCACGGAGGATGTGAGCTCGGAGCCGGTTCGTCGGGACAGGACCACGACCACCGACGAGCCCGACACGACGGTTCCCCCCGACCTCATCGCAGCCTGGGAGATGGACGAACCCGCCGGCGCCCGGACGCTCGAGGACAGCGGACCGAACCACATGACCGGGACGATCGGATCACAGGTGCTCACCGGCGTCGAGGAGCAGGGGGCGATCGGACACCGTCGCTCCCCGGTGGAACCCGATGCGTCCCCGGTGGCGCCCGAGCGTCTGGCCCAGGTGCCCCATAACGAGCTGCTCGTCCCGGGTAACGGCGACTACGCGGTGACGTTCCGGCTGCGCACCACCTCACCGCAGGGCAACGTGGTGCAGAAGGGCCAGTACGACAGCCAGGGCGGGTACTTCAAGATCGACATGGACGACGGTCGTGTGGCGTGTCTGTTCCTCGGCTCTGGTGGGTCCTCCCACGTCCGGTCCCGACAGTCGATCGCCGACGGGACCTGGCACGAAGTCCGCTGTGTGCGCTCCGACGACGATCTCGTGCTCGTCGTCGACGGTGCGGAGGTGGCACGCCGCGATGCCGTCATCGGCTCGATCGACAACACCGTTCCGGTGACCATCGGCGGGAAGCTGTTGTGTGACCAGACCAGGCTGTTCTGCGACTACTTCTCCGGCGACATCGACCGCGTGCTGATCGAGCGCAGCCGGTCGCTGTCGACTCCTCCACCGCTCACGCCCACGACGCGATGACGGGTTGAGCGCACCCCGGGCCGAGGCGCCGGTCCCAGGGAAGGTCCAGACGGCCAGCGCTCAGCCGTAGTAGCCGGAGTGGATGTAGATGCACGGAACGCCCTCACCGTGGAACATCTCCACGTTGCGGGGGTCGTCCTCGAACGCGAGGCGCAGGTCGTGACCCCGGTGGCGCATCTCACGCACGGTGCGCTGCTTGAAGTGCCGGGCGGCCATGTAGTCGCCGTACTCCCGCATGATGAGGACGTCCCAGCGCAGCTCGTGGCGCTCCAGCCAGTCGAGCGTCTGTGGTTGCACCCGGATCGGGCGGGCGGTGAGCAGCACGATCTGGTGGGTTGCGTCGATGGTGTCGAGCAGTCGGGCGACCTCGTGGATCAGGTCGTCGTCACCGCAGGCATGGAAGAACGCGTCCCAGTCGGGGTACGGGTACTCGATGTGGTGCTGGCGGCTGCTTGCGTCGGACAGCACCCCGTCCATGTCGAACACGATCGACGTTCCGGCGTCGAGGGGCTCGTCGCGCCACAGCCAGTTGGTCCAGTTCGGGTCCCATGTCGGCACGGCCGCAGGATACGCCGGGCACCACCCCCACCGAACTCGGGTCAGATCGCGACCGCATGCCGCGCCACGCGACCCGAGTTCGGGAGGATTGGACGAAACCGGCGGGCAGTTGGATCGAGCGGGGCGAGGAGTCGGCCCGCGGGGAGCGAGCCAGTCAGTCCTCGCTCGACGTGGCCTCGCCCTCGCGGATCGCCTCCATGACCGTCGCGTCGGCGAGCGTGGTGGTGTCACCGAGCGCCCTGCCCTCGACGACGTCGCGCAGCAGCCGTCGCATGATCTTGCCCGACCGCGTCTTGGGCAGGTCCTCGACGAGGATCACCGCCTTCGGCCGGGCGATCGCACCCAGCTTGTGCGCCACGTGCTGGCGGATCTCCTCGCGCAGCTCCTCCGACGGTTCGTATCGACCCTTGAGGATCACGTAGCCGACGATCGCCTGGCCGCTCGTCTCGTCGCTCGCGCCCACCACCGCGGCTTCGGCCACCGCCTCGTGGTCGACGAGCGCGGACTCCACCTCGGCGGTCGAGATCCGGTGGCCGGACACGTTCATCACGTCGTCCACCCGACCCACGATCCAGAAGTAGCCGTCCTCGTCGATCTTGGCGCCGTCGCCGGCGAAGTACCGGCCCTCGAACCGGGACCAGTACGTGTCGCGGTACCGCTCCGGGTCACCCCAGATCCCGCGCAGCATCGACGGCCACGGCCGGGTCAACGTCAGGTACCCACCGCCCTGTTCGACGACCTTGCCCTCGTCGTCGACGATCTCGGCGCCGATGCCCGGCAGCGGCCGGCACGCGGAGCCGGGCTTGGTGGTCGTCAGCGCCGGCAACGGGTTGATCATGTGGCCGCCGGTCTCGGTCTGCCACCACGTGTCGACGATCGGGCAGCGCTGCGAGCCGATGTTGGCGTGGTACCACATCCACGCCTCGGGGTTGATCGGCTCGCCGACGGTGCCGAGGACCCGCAGCGACGACAGGTCATGGCGTTCGGGCCACTGCCGGCCCCACTTCATGAAGGTCCGGATCGCGGTCGGCGCCGTGTAGATCTGCGTGACGCCGTATCGCTCGATGATGTCCCACAGGCGGTCCTTGTCCCACTCGGCCGGCCCGGCGCCGACGCGCAGCTCCTCCCGCGGCGTGTCGGGCGTCCCCTCGTACATGACCGACGTCGCAGCGTTGGCGAGCGGTCCGTACACGATGTAGCTGTGGCCGGTCACCCAGCCGATGTCGGCCGCGCACCAGTACACGTCGGTGTCGGGGTGCAGGTCGAACGCGACCTTGTGGGTCCAGGCGATCTGGGTGAGGTAGCCGCCCGAGCAGTGCATGATCCCCTTCGGCCGGGCGGTCGTGCCGGAGGTGTACAGCAGGTACAGGAGGTGTTCGGCGTCGACCGACGCGGGCGGGCAGTCCGTCGACGCCTCCCCGACCAGCTCGTGGTACCAGTGGTCCCGACCGTCGACGAAGTCCACCTCGACGTGGCAGCGGTCGACGACGACGACCGAGCGCACCGTCGGGCAGTCCGCGACCGCGAGGTCGACGTTGGGTTTGAGCAACGACGGCTGACCGCGACGGTACCCGGCGTCAGCTGTGACCACGACAGTGGCGCCCGCGTCGTTGATGCGGTCGATGAGCGAGTCGACGCTGAACCCGCCGAACACGACCGAGTGGGTGGCACCGATGCGGGCACACGCGAGCATCGCGACGACCGCTTCGGGGATCATCGGCAGGTAGATGCACACCCGGTCGCCGACGCCGATGCCCAGGTCGCGCAGCACATTGGCGAACCGGCTGACCTCGTCGAGCAGCTCCGCGTAGGTGATGGTGCGGGTGTCGCCCGGCTCGCCCTCCCAGTGGTAGGCGACCCGGTCACCGAGGCCGGCGTCGACGTGGCGGTCCAGGCAGTTGACCGACACGTTGAGCTTGCCTCCGACGAACCACTTGGCGTCGGGCAGGTTCCACTCGAGCGTCGTGTGGAAGTCGGTGTCCCAGGTGATCGAGTCGCGGGCGATGCCGGCCCAGAACGCCTCGGGGTCGGCCTCGGCGCGTGCGTAGATGCCGGGGTCGGTGAGCTCCGCCCGGGCGAGGAACTCCGGCGGCGGCGGGAAGGTCCGGTCCTCCTGGTAGTAGTCCTCGATCGTCGGACCGTCACCCGTCGCAGCGGCCTGCGCGTCGTCGCTCATCGTTCCCCCTGTTCGTCGTGATCCGGCTCGGACTGTACCGCCCTGCACCCGTCGCGTTCTGGGGCTCCGAATCGACAGAACGTGTCGACTACGACCCCCGTTTTCAGGAAGGGGCGGGCCATTCGAGGGTGCGGAAGGCGCCGAGGCCGGTGGGGTCCAGGAGCGCGTCGGCTTCGACGGCACGGCTGCGGGCCCGCAGCGCGGCCAGGTCGCCGACGCCAGCACGCTCGGCCCAGATCCGTCGCCCCTCCTCGACGAGCCCGCCGATCCCGTAGCGACGCAGCCAGTCGGCCTGCGACAGCACCACCGTCGGTGCAGCAACCGTGGCGAGCTGGTCGACGGCGACGTCCACGGTGATGTCCTGGACGCCCGGATCATCGAGCGGACCGCTCCCCCGGTCGTGGTCACGGTAGGTGCGCATCCAGTCGTCCATCGGTTGTTCGGCGAACTCGGCGGTCCTCGACCGGGCGTAGTCGACGACGAGCACCGAACCCGATCGCAGCACCCCGAGCGCGGAACGCAGCGCGTCGCCCGAGTGGTTCTGCAACGGGACGCGGGCGACTGGGCGGGAGACGGGGGCGAGAACGTAGAGACGGACCCCGACGTCGTCATCCGCGGGGACGAGCAGCTCGAC
>CAYSCB010000225.1:0-5366 GCA_964429335.1 uncultured Aquihabitans sp. | reverse complement strand
GACGTCGCCCTTCGCCAACCGGTCGTGGTGGTGAAGGGCGGTGCCACTGCCGGGGGTGCCCGAGCAGCCGCGAGCCACACCGGGTCGCTCGCCACCGACGACCGGACCTTCGACGGCCTGTGTCGCCAGGTGGGCGTGACGCGGGCGTCGACCGTCGAGGAGGCCTTCGAGGCGGCGGCGACGTTCGCGACCCAACCCCTGCCCACCGGCAACCGCGTCATGGTGATGACCACGGCCGGCGGGTGGGGTGTCGTGACCGCGGATGCGATCACACGCCACCCGGACCTCGAGCTCGCCGTTCTGCCCGACGACCTCCGTGACAGCATCGACGAGCTGCTGCCGCCGCGGTGGAGTCGCAACAACCCGATCGATCTTGCTGGGGGCGAGACGCGCGACACGATCCCGACGGTCCTCCAGCTCATCGCGGGGCACTCCGCTGTCGACGCGGTGATCTTCCTCGGTCTCGGCATCCAGTCGAACCAGGCGCGGATGCTCCGGGAGGGCGGCTACTTCCCGGATCACGACATCGATCGCATCGTCGCCTACCACGAACGTCAGGACGCCCGTTTCGCCCGAGCGGCCCACGACGTCTCGATGGCGACCTCGAAGCCGATCCTGACGGCGACCGAGCTCGCCGTCGCGTTCCCTGACAACCCCGGTCCGGCCACTGTCCGTGCGACCGGCCGCGTCTGCTACCCATCCGCCGACCGTGCCGTCGCCGCGCTCGGTCACCTGTGGCGCAGGAGCCGGCACCTCTCACGCCGCGGGCTCGTGCATCCGTGAGCGTCGAGGACGGGGAACCGGTCCCCGAACAGGTCCCGGAACCGATCCTCGGCGAGCCGCCGGCGCTCGCGGCTGATCCCATCTCGGATCACGCGAGCGACACGACGGTTCGCCTCGTCGGGCCGGCGTCGGTTCCCGCTACGACGGTGCCGGCGGACGGGACGGGCCCGGTCGGCGGCCTGCCTCCCGAGCAGACGATGGCGCCGCTGACCGCTCCCATCGGCGGCCGCCGCCGCTTCCGACGATCGATGGGAGCGCTCACCGCTGCGCTGGTCGCCCTGGCCGGTGTCGGCCTGGTGGTCGCAGCAGTGCTCACCGACTCGGGAGTCACCGTCGCCCACGGCGCGCCCCCGTCGTTGCGTCTCGCGACCCCGCTGCTGTCGGCCCGACGGGCTCCGGAGCTCGTCGCTCGCCCCGTCGCCGTCCGTGAGGCGCAGGCCGCGCTCGCCCCGATCATCACGAGGCTCCCCGACGCGTCGTGCGTCCTCGTCACCGACGGCTCAACCGTGCTCGCGGAATCCGCCTCCACGGTCCCTCTGGCTCCGGCGTCCAACACGAAGCTGCTCACGGCATCCGCCGCGCTGTCGGTGCTCGGTGCCGACACCCGCTTGTCGACCAGAGTGCTGGCATCGGGTGCACCCGTCGACGGGCGGATCGCCGGGGACCTGTACCTCGTCGGCGGTGGTGATCCGCTGCTCGCGACCGCCACCGCGTCGTCGCTGATGCAGCACGGCCAGGAACCGACGACGTCACTCGAGACGCTCGCTGACCAGGTGGTCGCCGCCGGGGTCCGCCGCGTCGACGGGTCGGTGGTCGGTGACGGCTCACGCTACGACGACCAGCGGAAGGTGCCGACGTGGCCGGACCGCTTCATCCAGCAGGGGACCGTCGCGAACCTCGGCGGTCTCGTCGTCAACGACTCCTGGTCGGTCGATCCGGTCAACCCGAAGGGACCCGCCGGCACCGCCGTGGCGGATCCGGCCGCTGGTGCCGCCGCCGCGTTCACGGCGCTGCTCCGGGCTCGAGGCGTGCAGATCACCGGCGCGCCCGCCGCTGGTCTCGCACCAGAGGGATCGGTGGAGGTCACCGCGATCCCCTCGCTGCCGATCAAGGACATCGTCGGCCAGATGCTCACCTTCTCCGACAACACCACCGCCGAGATGCTCGTGAAGGAGATGGCGGTGCACGGCGGCGGCGTGGGCAGCACCGACGGGGGTATCCGGGTCCTCGTGGCGGACCTCGCCACGCGTGGCTTGCCGACCGAAGGTCTCGAGTTGCACGACGGGTCCGGGCTGAGCCGGGAGAACCGGGTCACCTGCCGGCTCATCGACGCGGTGCTCGCTGCGGATGGCCCGAACGGTGTCATCGCCCAGCGGCTCGCACGGCCGGGGCGGCCCGGCACGCTCGACGACCGCTTCACCGGCGGGCCGCTGACCGATCGGATCGCGGCGAAGACCGGAACCCTCAACGACGTCGCCGCCCTGTCCGGCTGGCTCACGACGACGCCCGGTCGACCCGTCACCTTCTCGGTGCTGTTGAACCCCGCGGGACGTTCGGTCCAGGCGGCGGACCTCGCGCTCATCGGGCGTCTCCTCGGTGCCCTCCTGCCGTATCCGAGCACCCCGCCACCCGATCAGCTCGCGCCGCTGCCACCGGTCGCGTCATGAACTGGTGAGCGTTCGGACCGTGGACGGTCAGCGACTCGCGATGTTCCCACTCGGAACCGTGCTGCTGCCGTCGATGATCCTTCCGCTTCACGTCTTCGAGGACCGGTACCGGACGATGCTCGCCGACGTCCTCGCCTCGGAGCGCCAGGAGTTCGGGGTCGTGCTCATCGAACGGGGCAGCGAGGTCGGTGGTGGTGACACACGGACCGACGTCGGCTGCGTTGCACGAGTGGTCGAGGCAGAACGAACACCGGACGGGCGCTGGCTCCTCGAGTGCATCGGGGAGCGTCGGATCGCCGTGACGACGTGGCTGGCGGACGAGCCGTACCCCGCCGCTCTGGTCCGCGACGATCCGGACGAGCCCGCGTCGTCGGACATGACCGCGTCGTTCGACATGACCGCGTCGTTCGACAGGGTGCTCGCGAAGTTGCGCCGGGTCCACGCTCTCGCGTCGGAGCTCGGCGCGCCGGGGCTCCCCGTGCCCCTCGAGCTCAGCGAGGACCCGATCCTCGCGAGCTACCAGATCGGCGTCCTGTCGCCGCTCGGCGCGCTCGACCGCCAACGTGTCCTGGCCGCACCGGGACCTGCCCAGCGCCTGTCGTTGCTGGAGTCGTTGCTGCAGGAGCAGGAGGAGCTCCTGCGCGCCCGACTCGCCTTCGGCGGGGAGTGATCCCGGCCGCAGGATCCTGGGGCGGCACGGCACGGGTGCTACAACATAGCCGACCGAGGAGGAGCGCGTGGCCGACCGCCCGACCACCGACAACGGATCCACCGCTGTGACGGCACCGCCACCTGAGGTGAGCCGCCGCGAGCGGCCGTGGCACGCCCCGCCGCCTCCGAGCGGCCCGATCGCCCAGGTGACGGAGCTGAAGGACCTCGTCGTCGCCTACGCGAAGCAGGAGACCGTCGATCCGCTCAAGACGCTGAAGCGATACCTCGCGTTCGGTCTCAGCGGAGCGCTCTCCATCGGCGTCGGGCTCAGCTTCGGCCTGCTCGCGCTGCTGCGAGGCCTCGAGGAGTTCGAGATCTTCAACGATCCTGCCTCCCCGGAGGGGGGAACGTGGAGCTTCGTCCCGTACCTCGTCACGACGCTCGTCGGCGTCATCCTCGCCGTCGTCTTCCTCCACCGGCTGTACCGGTTCACCCAGAAGCAGGGGAGCGCCCGATGACCACATCCGCAGGACCGATCACGCCGAACGACATCAAGCGGAAGCTCGGCGACATCCAGGGCGAGGCCCAGGAGCAGGTCGAGAGCGCGAAGAACCAGATCATCGCGGTCGGTCTCGTGGTCGCGGTGCTGGCGCTGCTCATCGCGTTCCTGCTGGGCCGACGTGGCGGCAAGCGGGCGTCCGCGGTGATCGAGGTGCGGCGCGGCTGATGGCGTTCTGGTCCTGGCTGTGGGCCGAGGCGATCTCCAAGCTCGTCGGCGACGGCATCGGCGCAGAGGTCGCGGGGCGAGCCTCGGCCTACCTCGTCGACGAGGCACGCAAGGCAGTCGAACGCGACGAGGTCCCGGTCACCAGCGTCCGCCTCCGCCCGGGTGAGACCTTCACGGTCCTCGCCCGTCCCGCGCCGACGCGCAGCGAGCGGCGTCTCGCCGCTCGCAAGGCGACGTTGCAGCAGACCGACCGTCGCCTGTCTCGTCCGACACGTCGCCAGCGGCGCAGCGCCCGCCATCTGCGGCGCCTCCAGCGCCGGCTGGATCGCCGGCGCCCGGGCACCCGGCGCCACGCGACCGCCGTGGCCCGTGAGGCGGTGGCCGGAGCGCGTTTCGATCGGGTGATGGCCCCGACGAAGAGGCAGCGCCGCGTCCATCAGGATCTGGAACGTACGTCGACCGAGCTCGACGAGCTCCGTGCCCGGCGCTTCGCCGCGGTGCGCGCCCGTCGTGGCCTCGCCGGTCGGCCGGAGCACGTCGTCCTCCACGACGCTGCAGCGGACTGAGCGCGGCCGAGCAGCGCGTCGGTCTCGACAGGGGGACCGCCCGATCGGGGGTCGCTCAGCCGAGGACGGCGTCGAGGGCTGCCACGTAGGCGCCCGGGTCCTCGATCTGCGGGTAGTGGCCGGCCCCGTCGATCCAGCGGAGCGTCGCGTCCGGTCGCACGTCGAGGAGCCGGTCGGCCATCGCTGCGACAGCGATCGGATCCTCCGGACCCCACACGACGTGCAACGGTGACGGATGGGTCTCGATCGCCCCGGTGAAACGGGCCTCGTTCGCCCGGCGTTCCTCGATGTAGCGAACGGTGCGAGCCAGGAGCTCGTCGCCGCCGAGGTGGCAGACGAGCTCCGCGTGCGCCGACATGTCGACGTCGCGGTGGTTCTCCGCGAGCGTCGCGACGAGGCTTGCTGCGAGCAGCTCGGGGCCAGGACCCTGTTCGGCCCGCTGGTCCGGCAGGTCCAACAGCATGAGCTGGCCGTCGGTGAGATGCGCCATCTCGATGTAGATGCTGCCGTTGGTGAGCACCCGACGCGTGATCTCGACCGGCCACGCGCCTTCGGTCTGGCGAGCGAGCAGCTCACCGACGACGGTGTCGCCCATGTCGTGGGAGAGCAGCGCGAACCGATCGAGGCCCACCTGCTCGGCGACCGCGACGATCGCGTCCGCATGCGTCGCGATGCGGTACGCGACGTCGGGCTTGTCCGACAGGCCGAATCCCGGCAGATCGACGAGCACGACACGGCGTCGTTCGGTCATCTCCCCGAGCAGGTGCGCCCAGTCGTGGGAGGAGGTCGGGAACCCGTGGACGACGAGGAGCGGTTCGAGGTCATCGGTGCCGTGCGCAGCGACGTCGACGACGAACACGTCCTGTGGGGCCAACGACGCGCCGGCGACCCGGAGGCGACGTCCCCGTCCCGCCCATTCAGCCAGGTCCGGGTGGTTCCAGGTGGTCATCCCGGGACCCTATCGAGGCGGTG
>CAYSCB010000224.1:0-5382 GCA_964429335.1 uncultured Aquihabitans sp. | reverse complement strand
TTATTCCCCACTCCAGGGCAGGTTTCTCACGTGTTACTCACCCGTTCGCCACTAGATCTTCTGGGAGCAAGCTCCCATGGATCCCGTTCGACTTGCATGTGTTAGGCACGCCGCCAGCGTTCGTCCTGAGCCAGGATCAAACTCTCCATCAAGACCTCGGGATCCGCTCCGAAGAGCTCATCCGTCGATCGGAGAGCCGGTGTCAGGCCTGAACCTGATCACCGACTGGCACAGACTGGCGTTGGTCCACCGGTCCAAGGACCGGCGGATCATCATCCGGAAAGTGCATTGACTTACTTGAATTGACTGGGTCGGCTCACTCGCGGGTCTCCCCGCGTGCGGCCGCCCGCACTCGCCTTTTGGCATCCTGTCTTCCGTTGTCAAGGAACGCTGGGCTCCACGAGTGAGGCCCGAGCGGGAACGTCGCCCTGCCGTCGTGCGGCGGAGCCAGGGGTTCCGTGCCCCGGTGCGGTCCCGAGGGAGCCGTATGGGGCGAAGGGGCAAGATACGCGAGCCAGCTCAGCCGGTCAAGTCGACTCCAGTGAGACACACGTCACGCGCTGTCGACGGCGTCGATCACTCCACCCGGATCAGGTGGTGCGAGCGTCGCCCTCTGCTCAGGAGGAGATAGCCATCGGCGAGCAGATCGGCCCCAGCGATGTGCCTCCCGTCCCTGTCGGCCAGCCGGGTCTGGTTGACCGAGTACCCGGCCAGGTTGCGTCGGGCCTCGCCCTTCGACTTCGCGAGGCCGATCCGCTGATCGGCCAGGAGGTCCACGGGATCCACCCCCGTCACCTCGTCTCGCCGCAGGGCGCTCGTCGGGATCTCACCAGCGAGGAGCTCGAGGGTCGACCGGGAGACATCGATGATCGGCAGCTCACCGAAGAGGACCCCGGCTGCCTCCTCCGCCGGCGCCACGGCGTCCGCTCCGTGGACGAGGGTGGTGAGCGCACGGGCGAGCGCGCGTTGCCCGTCCCTGCGTTCCGGTGCCTCGGCGTGGGCTCCCGCGATCTCCCGGCACGACGCCACCGGCACGGTGGTCAGACGGAGCAGGAGCGGTTCGACGTCGTTGTCGGCGACGTTCATGAAGTACTGGTGGAGCCGGTACGGCGAGGTACGTCCAGGGTCCAGCCAGATGTTCTCACCTTCCGACTTGCCGAACTTCGTCCCGTCGGCGCGCACGATGAGCGGCGCCGTCAACCCGTGCACGACGTCGCCGCTGCTGCGGCGGACGAGATCGATGCCGGCGGTGATGTTGCCCCACTGGTCGGACCCGGCGACTTGGAGGTCGCATCCGTTGCTGTCGTGCAGGACCCGGTAGTCGTTCGCCTGCAGGAGCATGTAGCTGAACTCGGTGAAGGAGATCCCGCTCTCCCGCTGGAGGCGGGCCTTCACCGACTCCTTCGCGAGCATCGTGTTGATCGTGACGTGCTTGCCCACGTCCCGGAGGAACTCGAGCAGACCGACCGGCTCGGTCCACGAGCGGTTGTCGACCACCGTCGCGGCGGCCCGACCCTCGAAGTCCAGGAACTGCCGGAGCTGCGCGTCGATCGCTGCGCGGTTGACGTCGAGGACCGCGGGATCGAGGAACTGCCGTTCGCTCGTCCGACCTGAGGGGTCTCCGATCATGCCGGTCGCACCACCGACGAGGGCGATCGGCGGGTGCCCGGCATCCTGGAAGCGTCGCAGCAGCATGATCGACTGCAGGTTCCCGATGTGCAGCGAGCTCGCCGTTGGATCGAAGCCGCAGTACGTCGGCGTCGGACCCTCGTCCAGCCTCGCCGCCAGCGCGACGAGATCGGTGTGGTCGTGCACCAGGCCCCGCTCCTGCAGGTCACGCAGCACGCCGGACCCGGAGCTCGCTCGGGCCTCGGCACCGCCAACGGCGTCAGGGGACATCCTCGACTCTCCTCCGTGCAACGTCTCGTGCGAGACCGGTGGGGACGGGTCTCGGGATGCTGGAACCGACCTGAGAGACTACCGGCGTCGACTCGGTGGGCTGTCACCAGTTCCGACGTGGCGTCGGCAACACTGGTCCCGGCATGTCGCATCGCCTCCGCCTACTCTCCGCGCTCGCGTCGCTGGCCGTGGTTGCATCGCTGGCCGTGTCCTGCGGAGCAGCCCGCGATGCCCCACCGCTGCTGCTCCCGGTCAACGCTGCGCCGACGACCGTGTACGACGCCAAGGGGCGGATCATCACGGTGCTGCGTGACGAGAACCGCACGAGCATCCCCATCGAGCAGATCCCCGCCCTCACGCAGTCCGCCGTCGTGGCCATCGAGGACGCCCGCTTCTGGTCCCACCGGGGGATCGATCCGCGGGGGATCGCCCGGGCAGCGAGCTCGAACGCCGCCGACGGTGAGACCGCCCAGGGTGGCTCCACGATCACCCAGCAGTACGTCAAGACGGCGCTGCTGACACCGGAGAAGACGCTCCGCCGCAAGCTCGAAGAGGCATCGCTCGCTCTGTCCATCGAGCGCAACTACTCCAAGAACCTCATCCTCGAGCTGTACCTCAACACGATCTACTTCGGTGGGGGCGCCTACGGCATCGACGCTGCGGCCCGGTCGTACTTCGGCATCCCCGCGAGCCAGCTCGACCTCCCCCGCTCAGCACTCCTCGCGGGTCTCATCCAGGCACCGACGCGCTACGACCCCCGCAAGAACCCCGACAAGGCGATGACCCGTCGGAACCTCGTCCTCCGCCGGATGCTCGAGCTCGGCGACATCACGCAGGTCCAACACGACCTCGCCGTCGCGACGCCGTTGCAGGTCCTTCCCCCGCAACCGCTCCCCGAACAGGTCCCCTACCCGGCCGCGCACTTCGTGGACGCCGTGAAGGCCTACCTGCTCAAGGGATCCGACGTGCTCGGGAAGACGCAGGGAGAGCGATACAACAACCTCTACCGTGGCGGCCTGCGCATCCAGACCACGATCGACCTCGATCTTCAGGCGACAGCCGAGGCCTCGATCGCCCAGGTGCTCCCGAAGCAGGGCGTCGACCCAAAGATGCCCGATGCTGCGCTCGTGACGATCGAGCCGGCGTCGGGCTACGTCAGAGCGATGGTCGGCGGCCGGGACTACTTCGGCACCTCGGACTACCGGCAGACGAACCTCGCGATGGGAGCCGGGCGGCAGACGGGCTCCTCGTTCAAGCCGGTGGTGCTGGCAACGGCGTTGTCGAACGGCGTGCCGACGACGGAGCGCTTCGACGCTCCCGGCTCGCAGTCGCACAAGATCGGCGGCGGCCAGGTGTGGACCGTGAAGGGCGGTGGCATCGGCAGCGGAACGCTCGAGGAGTGCACCGTCGTGTCGTCCAACACGTGCTTCGCGAACATCGTCCTCGATCCGAGGGTCGGCGCTCAGCGTTCGGTGGACATGGGCAAGGCGTTGGGGATCACCTCCACCAGGTTGACGGCCAACCCAGCGGCCGTGCTCGGCACGAACAACGTCACCGTCCTCGACATGGCATCGGTGTTCGCCACCTTCGCCGACCAGGGCATCCACGTTCCGCCGGTGTTCATCACCCGGATCGAGCGACCGGACGGCACCTTGCTCTACCAGCACCAGCACACGCAGAACAAGGTGCTCGAACCGGAGGTCGCCGATGAGATCTCGACGATCCTGCCGGGAGTGATCACCCGCGGGACCGGCACGAGCGCGAACATCGGACGTCCGGCGGCCGGGAAGACCGGCTCGTCGCAGAACAACGTCGACGCCTGGTTCTGCGGCTACACGCCCCAGCTCGCGACCGCCGTGTGGGTCGGCTTCGCCAAACCCCGCCCGGACCGCTCGGGCAGGCTGCAGCCGGTGTCGATGACCTCGCCGAACACGCGGATCACGGTCTTCGGTGGCACGTACCCGGCTCAGATCTGGGCGACCTTCATGCGACAGGCGCTCGCCGATGCGCCGCAGCTCCCGCTCTTCGACCCGATCGCAGCGGCACCGACCACGACGACCGTGCCCCCGGGCAACAACACGCCGTTCAGCCCGATGACGGTACCCTCCCCGGTCAAGGTGCCCGACGTCGGCGGCGGCGACACCCGCAAGGCGCTGGCTGCGGTGAGCTCGGCCGGATTCAAAGCGGTACGGATCGACGCTCCGGTTCTGGGTGTCGGACCCGGGACCGTGGTCGGTCAGAGCCCTGCGCCGGGAGTCAGGATCCCTGCGGGTTCCACGGTCTTCGTGGAGTCGACGCCCGGCACCTTCGTCCCCACCACCACCGTCCCCGACGTGATCGGCTACGGCAGCGGCCAGGCGCGCAAGCAACTCGAGTCGATGGGCTTCACCGTCAGAGCGCAGGCCTCCCCCGCTCCGGCGACGGCGACCCGTCCCGATGGCCTGCCCTTCGATGCCGGCCAGATCTGGAGCACGTCCCCGGCGGCAGGCACCACCTCGGTCGACGGCGTCGTCGTGCTCAGCTACCAGGTCGCCAGCGCCGCGCCACCCACCCCTCCGTCGCTTCCGACCACCACCGTCGGCGGACGCACCGTGACCCCCAGGGACTGATCTCGGCGTGCGACGGAGCCGCCCGCTTCGCCCGACAGCGACGACCCCTGGCAGACTCCGGCGGTGTCCACGATCTCTCCCGCCGGTGGAATCGCGCCGGGTCTCGACGCCGATGATCGCCCTCCGCGGAGTCCGCTCCGTCGACTCCTCGTGGTCCTCGGCCTGCTGGTCGCAGCTGCCAGCATGGGCGTCTGGATCTACGCGCTCTTCTTCTACGACCCCGGTCTGATGATCGACCAGCTCGCCGATCGCACCTTTCCCCGGAAGGCCGAGCAGATCTGTGCGACCGCCCGGAAGCAGATCGCGACGCTTCCGACCGCCGACCAGACCAAGGACCCGGTCGACCGTGCTGACACGGTCGACCGGGCGAACGACTACCTGCGCGACATGACCGGGGCGCTGTCACCGCTCGTTCCGGAGGGGCAGGGTCGGATCACGACCGGGATCCACGAGTGGATCGCGGACTGGAACACCTACATCGCTGATCGTCAGGAGTACGCCGACGCCCTCCGCAAGGACCCGTCGACGCGGTTCTCCGAGACCCGCAAGGGCAACCGACAGATCTCGCTCGCGATCAACGCGTTCGCCCAGGTCAACCGGATGGAGAGCTGCGCCGTCCCCGGCGACGTCGGTTGACGGTCGCCCCCACCCCCTGCCCCCCTCACTCCCACCGCTCACTCCCGTTCTGTTCGTTCGTTCACATCCCTGAGGTTGTGATCTGACGAACAGAACGGGAGGGCGGCGCGGGCGGAACGGGCGAGTCGGAGGATCCCCTCCTCGTCGACCGCGTCGGGCAGCTCGTCCCAGGTGACCCACCGCAGCCCCAGCGACTCGTGGTTGCCCACCTCGACCGCCCCCGGCGGAGCGACGACCA
>CAYSCB010000223.1:0-5386 GCA_964429335.1 uncultured Aquihabitans sp. | reverse complement strand
GTCGTCAGCCTCCCGCACTCGACGCACGGCACGAGGTCGAGTCGTTCGGCTGCCAGCACTCCTCGGCGTTCAGCGCTGGCGAGCGCTGCGACCCGCTCCTCGATGGCTCGTTCGAGCTCGACCCGGGAGCGGTTGATCGCGGCCCCGAGCACCTTGCGATCGGCCGGGTCCATGTCCCGCATCCCGGCCTTCAACTCCGTCATCCTGGAACGCTTGCCGAGCAGGTCCGACTCGATCGACCGAACGTCGTCGGAGCTCGATGCCGCGGCGATCCTGGCCACCCCTTCGGCGGCCAGGGACCGCACCTCCTCCGCCAGATCCTCACCACTCACGTCGATCGCTCCTCAGCGCCCTGGTCAACACCCGAGCCGGAGCCGCGGGATGCGGCCGGCCGGTCGACATCATGGCCCAGCTCGTTCGTGGCGCCGCAGTCCGATGCCGATCCCCGACTCACGGTTCCGGTGACGCCGTCCGCTCGTCGCTGGCGTGCAGCCTCGAACGCGACGAGCGCACCCGCGACCGCAGCGTTCAGGGACTCCACCCCACCTTCCATCGGGATCGACAGCAGGCCATCGGCCACGGCTCGGAGCTCGTCAGGTAGCCCGTGAGCCTCGCTGCCGACGAGGAGGATCGACGGACCGGTGAGATCAGCGCTGTCGAGCGACACCCCGGCATCACGGACCGTCGCCCATGTCGGGATGTCTCTCGCCGTCGCTTCGACCCGGAGTTGACCCGCGTCGACGCCCTCGGCGACGGGAAGCCGGAACAACGATCCGGCAGTGGCTCGCACGGTCTTCGGGTTGTGGACGTCGACAGAACCGGTCGTCACCACGACTCCGACGCACCCGGCCGCCTCGGCCACGCGCAGAAGGGTCCCCGCGTTGCCCGGGTCCTGGAGGCCGACGAGTGCGAGGACCGGACGTCGGTGGCGGACAGCAGCGTCGAGGACGGTGTCGAGTGGCACCGTCCTCTGGACGCCGACTGCCACGACCGCACGCGGCGACGCCAGATCCAACGCTCGGGCGAGCACGCCCGGCTGCACCTCGCGGATCTGCACCCCGACGCGACGACAGCGCTCGACCACGGGGTGCTCTGCGGCATCCGGCTCGAGGTAGACAGCCGCCAGCTCGACACCTGCGTCGAGAGCCTCTGCCAAGAGGACGGGGCCGTCGATCAGGTACGTGCCGGTCTCCGAGCGGACGCTGCGCCGACGCGACAGACGCCGCAGGTCCTGGACCGCCGGGTTGGCCCTGCTCAGTCCAGCGGCTCCTCGTGAGTCGCTCAGGGCGATCCGTTCAGCTCGGCGACCCTGCCGGAGCCGGAGCGGAAGCCTCGGCGTCCCGGGCGACGGTCACCAGCGCGGCGAATGCGTGTGGATCACGGACGGCGACGTCAGCCAACGCCTTCCTGTCGATCTCGACCCCTGCCAGGCGCAGACCGCTGATGAACCGGCTGTAGCTGATGCCCTCGATGCGACAGGCGGCGTTGATCCGCTGGATCCACAGCCGACGCATCTCGCCCTTGCGGGCGCGACGGTCCCGGAAGGCGTAGTTGCCGGCGTGCATGACCGCCTCGTTGGCTGCGCGGAACGTCCGGCTCCGGTGGCCGTAGTAGCCCTTGGCCTTGCCGAGGACGGCGCGGTGCTTCTTCTTGGCGTGGACGCCTCGCTTGACGCGTGCCATTGCTCAGTTCTCCTTCGTACGTGGCGCTCGGGGCTCAGAGGCCCAGCTGACGGCGGGCGCGGGTGCGGTCACCGCCGGTGATCTCGGTTGTTCCGGCCAGGCGTCGCTTCCTCGATGGCGACTTCTTCTCGAGGATGTGGTTCAGGTTCGTGTTCCGGCGCAGGATCTTGCCGGACCCCGTGACCTTGTAGCGCTTCTTCGCACCCGAGTGCGTCTTCATCTTGGGCATGGTGATGTCCTCGTCACTGTCGATCTCGTAGCTGGTGGAGCGTCGGGTCCGGAGAACCCCGGCGGCTCAGATGTCAGCGGTCGATGCAGGTTCCGGCCGTGCAGGTTCAGGCTGTGCAGGTTCGGGTTGTGCAGGTTCGGTTCCGTCCGCCACCTCGGCGTCGTGGACCTTCTTCGCGTGAGCGGCCTGTGCCTTCTTGTCCGGTCCCAGCACCATCGTCATGTTGCGGCCGTCCTGCTTGGGCATGACCTCGACCCGTCCCAGGTGGGCGACCTCCTCAGCCACCCGGTCGAGGATCCGGCGCCCGAGCTCGGGGTGCTGCATCTCCCGACCACGGAACATGATCGTGACCTTGACCTTGTGACCTTCGCCCAGGAACTGGGCGACCTTGCGGGTCTTGGTGTCGAAGTCGCCGCCGCCGATCTTCGGGCGGTACTTCATCTCCTTGACCACGATGTTGGTGGCCTTCTTGCGGGATTCCTTGGCCCGTTGCTGCGCCTCGTACTTGAACTTCGTGAAGTTCATGATGCGACACACCGGCGGGTTGGCCTCGGCCGCCACCTCGACGAGGTCGAGGTCGAGGGATCTGGCAGTCGCCAGCGCCTCGGGAAGCGGCTTGATGCCGAGCTGGTCCCCGTCGGGTCCGATCAGTCGGACCTCACGAGCGCGGATGCGGTCGTTGATGCGGGGCTCGTCGTTCGATGTGGCAGCTATGGCCGATCACTGCTCAACAGCAGGTCCTTTCGTGGGTGGATGCACGCGGACGCCCGCTGTCGCGACGATCGCCCCCGGAGGGAGCGCCGTTGAAGACGGACCCCGGCGCACTGTCGGAGACCACCGCTGGTGCGAGCGGTCCTGTGTGGCCGGGAGGGGCGGGAGCCCACTTGCCTCGGTTGTGGCCACTACCGTACCAGCCCGATCCCCGACGGCCAGCATCGCCGTCGTTCCCCATTCCTCACCCATCGGAGACCACTGAACATGAGCTCACTCTGGACCCCCGACGGAGAACGTCCCGTCGCCCGGACACCTCGCTCCTCCGAGGGTGCTGGTGCGCCGGATCCCGGCACCACCACCGCTCCGGACCCGGCGCAGGACGCAGACTCGCTCCGAGCGGCAGCCGCCGCGATCGGGCTCGACCTCGACACCATGACCGAAGAGGACCGCGCACAGCTCCAGGCCGAGCTGAACGAGATGATGCAGGTGCGACGGCAGATCGCTGCAACACCTGCCGGCGAGGTGCTGACGGGCCACGTGTCGAGGTTGTTCGATCTCGTCACGATCTACCTGGGTGCGGACCCTCCGGCCTTCGCCGATGCAGCGACGGTCATCGAGGCCGTGCGCGGGCTGCTCGAGGGCGTCGGCGATCGATTCGGCGAACACGAGCAGATGCTCCGCGAGGCGCTCGGTCAGGCGCAGATGGTGTTCGTGCAGGTCAAGGAGGCCACACAGGACAGCTGACCCCGAAAACGGGGCGTGGAATCGACAGGATGTGTCGAATGCGACCCCTATGTTCGGGTTGGTTCGGGTGGGAGAGGGGTCACGGCCCGAGCCTCGGTGATGCCACGATGGCCGGCGCCCAGCTGGCACAACACGACTGCGCCGACCGCGATGTCACGCGTGCCGTCGCTGATCGCTGCCGCATGGAAGCCGTGCTCCCCGCCAGCGGCGCTGCGCACGGTGCCGAGCCCGACCGACGCGTCGAACTCGATCACCGTCGCACGAATCGGGAACGTCGTCGCCACTGCGGACCCGTCAGTGGACGATCTTCGACAGCGGCAGCTCGATGATGTCGGTCGCCCCTGCATCCTTCAGCGCCGGGATCAGGATGTTGATCTCGTTCTTCGGGACGACCGTCTCGACCGCGTAGCCCGCCGAGCCGTACAGCTCGTTCACCGTCGGGGTCTTCATCGCGGGCAGCACGTCGATCACGCCGTCGAGAGCGTCACTGGCGACGTTGAGCTTCACGAGCACCTTCCCACGGGCCTCGAGCACGCCCCGCAGCAGCGTGAGCACCTGCTCCATGGCGTGGCGCTTGTCCGGGTCTGCGAACGACGCCGGATTGGAGACGAGCTCGGTGTAGCTGACGAGGATGACGTCGATGACACGCAGTCCGGCGGCACGCAGCGCCGAGCCGGTCTCGGTGATGTCGACGACGCAGTCGACGATGTCGGGGACCTTCGCCTCGGTCGCACCGTAGGACAGGCGGATGTCGGCATCGACACCCTTGTCGGCGAAGAAGCGGCGCGTCAGCTCCGGGTACTCCGTCGAGACCCGCACCCCGGACGGGAGGTCCGACACCGACTGGTACGGGGCGTCGCCGGGCACGGCGACGACGACCGTGATCGGGTTCGTCGTCGCCTTGGAGTAGCGCAGCTCACCGAGCGAGGTGACCTTCGATCCGGTCTCCTCCACCCAGTCACGGCCGGTGATGCCGAGATCGAACAGACCGTCGGCGACGTAGGTCGGGATCTCCTGCGGCCGGAGGATGCGGACGGAGTCGATCCGCGGATCGTCGATCGTGGCCTTGTAGGACACCGACGAATCACGTCGCACGGACAGGTCGGCTGCGTCGAACAGGTCCATCGTGGAACGTTCGAGCGAGCCCTTCGGGAGGACGAGCTTGAGCACCCGGCGAGGGTAGTCGGTTACGCCGACCTCACCCTGACCGGGTTATCGTCCGGCTACGACCCTCATCGACCAAGCACGGTGTCGCCGGTCGGCATGCGACCGCCCGTTGCATGCAGTAGTCCACTGCTGTCGCGCAGGTCGACGGCATGTATGCCTTCCATGAACCAGTGATACAGCGTCGGCTGTCGACTCCGGAGATGTGACCAGAGATCGGTCATCGAGGTCCCCATCGGGAAACATTCACCGCCCATGTACCACCGACTAGGACCAAGTTGTCGGAACCCGAAGTCATAGACGTCGTTGAGCAGGTCGAGCAGCCACTGCTCGCCGATCGCGACCAATCCATGTGCCCCGATCGCCACCGCCTCATGAACCACAGAGCGGTACAGCGCCTCGGCACCGCCCGCGCCGCGTGCATCCCTCGGCACCACGAGCGAGGCGTACTCGACGACTGGGTTGGCCGGATAGGACTCCCAACGTTCGAACTTCCCGACCGGCAGCTCGTCGTAGGAGCCGGCTGTCGTGCGGACGGTCGCTATGAGCTGATCTTCAGAGGTCACCACGACGTGGAACCGTGACTGATCCTCCCAAGGACCATATTCGCTGACACGACCGTCGTCAGCAGAGGCGCAGTAGCCCTGCTCCTTGAAGACCTCGTACTCGAGGCGCCGTGCGCGCTCGGCGAGCCCTGAACCGGCGATGCCGACGAAGCACCCGACGGGTGGATCTTTCGGTCGACCTACGTAGTCGAAACGATCATCCTCGCGGAGCTGCACCTGCTCCGACGGAGCTCGCCTCTCATCCAGCATCTGTCGCCTCCGTACCAGCCATTGCCCCCCGGCTGGTC
>CAYSCB010000222.1:0-5419 GCA_964429335.1 uncultured Aquihabitans sp. | reverse complement strand
GTCGGACCAGGCGTACCCGGGCAGCGACGGCGCGACGACGTGGAACGCGTCGGCTGGGTCACCGCCATGGGTTGCCGGGTCGGTGAGGGGACCGATCACCTTGAGGAGCTCGACGACCGAACCGGGCCAGCCGTGGGTCAGGATCAGCGGCATGGCGGTCGGCTCCGGCGAGCGCACGTGCAGGAAGTGGATCCCGAGGCCGTCGATCACGGTGCGGAACTGCGGGAAGGCGTTGAGCGCCGCTTCGGCCCGCCGCCAGTCGTAGCCGGTCGCCCAGTGCTCGGCCAGCTCCTGGGTGACCCGGAGTCGCATCCCCTGGTCCCACGGTCGGTCCGTTCCGGCGACCGTCTCCTCGTCGGGCCAGCGGGTGTGGCGCAGTCTGGCGACGAGGTCGTCGAGCTGGGCGTCGGGCACGTCGACCCGGAACGGGACGATGGCGGGGTCGTCGGTAGGGTCAGCGCGGGCCGGGTCAGCGTCGGTCGGAGTCGTCACGATCGGTCACGGTAGATCGCGGTGGTGTGGGCATGCTCTGCCAAGCTCGTCACGTGCGGACCGGTCCAGGTGCGGTGGCGCAGCGACTCGCTGCGGTGCTCGACGGCGCCGTGGCGTCGCCGGTCGGAGCCGACGACATCGAGGCGATCCGGGCCGATCTCGACGCTGCGGCACGCCGGGCGGTCGAGCTGATCGTCGGCCACGACGAGGTCGCCGCCCTGCCGTTGCGCCTTCCGAAGGGTCGGGTCGTCGCGCTCGGATCCTGCGAACGCCACGCGCTCGCGGTCTTCCGTGAGCAGGACACCGCGGTGGCCCTCGTCGAGGAGATGTCGGTGCCCATGTTGCGAGGCCGGGCGCTCGATGCGTTCGTGGAGCACGAGATCGTCGCCGGTCCGATCGCGGATCCCCTCGAAGACCTGCTGTCGTGGCTCGACGCGTGCGGTGAACAGGACGTCCGTGACCAGGCGATCGCCGCCGGCGAGATCCTGGAGCTCGCCCCGTTGGCCTCCGCTGCCCGTGACTGGGCCGGGATCGACCCGGCGTGGTGGCCCCGCACGCAGGCGGCCGTCGCCGCCCACCTCGCCGACGGCGCGGTCCGCTGCGAAGGGCGGACCGACGTCGAGCTCGGAGGACCGCTGTCGGGGCGCCCGGGTGTTGTCGTCGAGGTCAAGCTCGGACGTCCGCACTCCGGCCACCTGACCGAGATCACCCACTACGCGCTGCTCGTCGCGCTGCGTGACCGAGCTGCGCCCGTCTCGGTGGCCCGCTGGTACCCGGGTGGGGCCCTGGCGGAGATGACGGTGACGACCGATGTCCTGCACACCGCGGCGCGACGACTCGCGGATGCGATCCTCACGTGGGCGCAGCTCCTGGCGGGCCGCCCGTCGGTCGAGCACCCTGGCCCGATGTGCGGGTGGTGTCCGGACGCCGATGTCTGTCCGAGCTTCGAGCCGGCGCCGGACCCGTTCGACGACGGGGTGACGTGATGACCGTGGAGGCCACGACCGACGGCGAGGACCGCCAGGAGCGCGCAGCGCTCGCCGAGCGAGCCGGCGTCGAGTTGCAGGAACGGCTCGACACGTTGCTCGGCGAGCGGTTCCGACAGACCGCGAAGCGGCCACGCGACGGAGCCGGTTGGGTCGACGTGTCGGCCTACGAGGTGTCCACGCCGGACCCTCGACGTTCGTTGGAGCCCGGAGCGGACGACTTCGTGATGTCGACGGCGACGGTCGCTGCTGCGGTGGGTCGGCTCGCGCTGCGTGAACGTGCCGATGGCGAACCGGTCGGTGTCGCGGTCACCCGCGTGCTCGCCGGACTCGTCGATGCCGACCCCGACGCGTCGTGGTTCGCCGACTGGTACGCCGACGAGCTCGACCGCTCCGGCCGCGCTGCGGTGGCCGCAGCTGCGACGACGTGGGCGACCGGTGCGCTCGCGGCGGTCGGAGGTCGCCGACTCGTCTGGGCGGTCCGTCGCGAGTCCTACGACGTCCCCGGTCGCACGCTCCGACTGCGGACGAACTGGGATGCCTCGGACCGGGCCGCGCGACCCGACGTGCTCCTCGTCATGTCCGGGCGTGCACCGTCGGACCCGGCCGCAGCGCTCGTCGCCGGGTTCAACGCACTCGGCGACGGCCTGCTGCGCCACCAGGTGCCGGCCAGGGTCCGCATCGGTTCGGCCTCGACGGCATCCACGACGGCGTTCCCCGTCACCTGGGAGCTGCTCGACACGACGATCGACCGTGTCGTCGAGGTGGTTCGTTGCCGCACCGATCCGGACCACCCCTGTACCGAGAACGTTTGACGTCGATTATCGACGTGAGACGTGCCGAGTTCGGGATGGCACCGGGGTGGGGATGGGTCAAGAGCTCGAGGGTTCGGTGACGACGGTGGGGGTGCAGGTCGCAGGCGTCGTGTTGACCGGGTTGCAGCGGGCCTGCACCGGGGTGGGGAAGCTCACCTCGTAGCCGGTGCCGGCCTGGGGCTCCCCCTTCGGGAAGTCCGAGTGCACCATCTGCGCGCCGGACGCGAGCGCGGCGGTCCTGTCGATCCCGGGGTGCACGACATCCGCGTCGGCACGTGTCCGCACCAGGAACCCCTTTCGCACCAGCGAGGCGATCTTCTTGCCGTCCTCGGGTTCGTTGACCTTCAACACCGCGCCGTCCGGGCGGTCGAACCCGTCGCTCGTGAACAGCGGGCGTCCCCGGAGCGACGGATGGCCGGCGAGGTACAGCTGCGCCACGTCGCCGCCGTTGTCGAGGAACACGAGGAACTTCCCCCGGCTGTCGGAAACGGTCGGCCAACCGCCACCGGACCCCTTCGCCGTGACCGCCGTGCGCAGATCCCGGGCGGAGCCCCGGACCTGGTCGGGGGTGATGAGCCGGCGGCCCAGGTCGCCACGGACCGCTGCGTCGAGCGCGTCGAGCTGGGCAGCGTCGAACGGCTGGATCGGTGTCACGTCGAACGGTGATGGAAGCGGGTCCTGCTTCAGCTCCAGGTTGACCGTGACCGGAAGGTGGCCGGGATGCGCGTCGGACCACGCCGTCATCTCGTGCAGGCAGGCATCCAGGGTCGGACACGTCGACAGGTAGTCGATCTCCTGGATGTGCAGGACGTCGAAGCCGGGGGAGTCGACCCCGGTCGGTGGTGGCAGCCCGAGCATCTTCACCGCGAGCGGGTGGGCGAATCGGCCGCCGGTCGGATCTGCCCAGATGTCGAGCTCGAAGCTGCGGATCCCGCTGTCGAGCTGCTCGGTCAACGGACGGTGGCCGTAGTTGATCTGCTCGGGGTCGAGACCCTGCTCGGCGATCTCGGGGATCGACTTGGCGCCCTCGCGGAGCACCGACAGCACCTGCTCGTCCGGTTTCGTCTTGTAGGCGTTGTGGGTGCCGATGAACTGCACCTGGTTCATGTGGACCGTCGTGTCGCTCGGCTTCGTCGAGGTGCCGCCGGCGCTGGAGTCCGTTCCCGAGCACGACGCGATCGACAACGCGAACGCCACGACGAGGAGCACTGCGCCCGCTCGCCTCGTAGCCGTCGTCGTTCGTGACGTCAGAACCCCCGACATCGTCACCCCCGCCATCAGCGACCGGTCAGCTCTCGGGGGCTGGCGGTGAGCCGACGATGTAGATGAGATCGCCGGTCGCGACCGTGACACCCGACGCGGTGCTGACGTCGACCTCGCAGAACACGACGCGCTTGCCCCGCCGCACCACCCATCCTTCCGCCACGAGGTCCTCCTTGCGGACCGGTTGCACGTAGCGGACCGACATCTCGATCGTGGAGAACGGGCGGTTGTCCGCGTAGGCGGTACCGATCGCCGGGACGACCGCGGTGTCGATCAGGGTTGCGATCGCGCCCCCGTGCATCAACCCACCGGACTGGTTCAGGTCGTTGCGCCACGGCATCCGCAGACGCGCGTAGTCGCGGCGGAGCTCCTCGACCTCGATCCCGAGCAGGTTCGGGAACCAGCGCCGGTCACCCTCCTCCTTCAGGAACGTCGACCAGCGTTGTTGGATCGACGGCGTCAGCAGGTCGAACTCCTCGGTGCGCCAGGTCTTCCTCGTGGGCATGGCAGGAGTCTGCCCGATCAGGCCGTCATGCGCCGGTGTGTGAGCGACATTCGTCCGACGGGCCGATGCGGAAACCGTCAGCGTGAGTGCCTACGTTGGTGACGTGCGGCCGGTGCCGGATGGACACCGATCAACGTCGGAACGGCCGCCGTCGACCGACTTCCAGGAGCATTCCCCATGGCCGAGGCCTACATCATCGACACCGTCCGTACTCCGGTGGGCAAGCGTGGCGGTTCGCTGTCGCAGATCCACCCGGCCGACCTCGGCGCGCACACGCTGAAGGCGCTGATCGAGCGCACCGGCATCGACGCCGGCGCGGTCGACGACGTCGTGATGGGGTGCCTCGACACGATCGGTTCGCAGGCCGGCGACGTCGGTCGGACCGCGTGGCTGGCCGCGGGACTGCCCGAACACGTCCCGGGCACGACGATCGACCGCCAGTGCGGCTCGTCGCAGCAGGCGGTGCACTTCGCAGCTCAGGGCGTCATGTCCGGGACCCAGGACCTCGTGATCGCAGCCGGGTTGCAGAACATGTCGCGCATCCCGATCAGCTCGGCGATGCTCGTCGCCGAGCCGTTCGGCGACCTCGATCCGTTCTCCGGGTCGACCGGCTGGGTCGAGCGCTACGGAACCCAGGAGGTCAGCCAGTTCCGCGGAGCCGACATGATCGCCGAGAAGTGGGGCATCTCTCGTGAGGACATGGAGGAGTTCGCGATGGAGTCGCACCGCCGCGCGATCACCGCCCGCGCCGAGGGCCGTTTCGACAACGAGATCGTCCCGCTGAACGACCTGACCTTCGACGAAGGACCGCGGGAGCCGAACCCCGAGAAGATCGCGTCGCTGCCGACGCTGCGCGAGGGGGGCCGGATCACCGCTGCGGTGGCATCGCAGATCTCCGACGCGTCCGCAGCGATGCTCGTCGCGTCCGAGCAGGCGGTCGCGGATCACGGTCTGACACCACGGGCGCGCATCCACCACCTGTCCGTGCTCGCCGACGACCCCGTCTACATGCTCTCGGCGCCGATCCCCGCGACGCGCCGTGCACTCGAGAAGGCTGGGATGGCCCTCGACGACATCGACCTCGTGGAGATCAACGAGGCGTTCGCGTCGGTGGTGCTCGCCTGGGCGAAGGAGCTCGACGCGGACCTGTCGAAGGTCAACGTCAACGGCGGCGCGATCGCCCTCGGTCACCCGTTGGGTGCCACCGGCGTCCGTCTGATGACCACGCTGCTCAACGAGCTCGAGCTCACGGGTGGCCGCTACGGCCTGCAGACCATGTGCGAAGGCGGCGGCCAGGCAAACATCACGATCATCGAACGGCTGTAGCGGCCGCGGGTTTTCGTTCCGGAGCGTTCAGC
>CAYSCB010000221.1:0-5428 GCA_964429335.1 uncultured Aquihabitans sp. | reverse complement strand
GAACGCGGCTTCGCCCGGACCGGAGACGAACGCAGCGTAGGTGTCGTCGATGTACCAGGCGTGGGCGAGCACGGGTTGCTCGATCTTCTCCGGCGATCCCTTGTGCTGCTGGTACACGCGGTACGCCATGTACACACCGAACAGCGCGCCGGCCACGGCGAGGGCCGCCAGGATCCAGACGACGCCGGCCGACGGCAGCTCGTGCTCACCGGCGATGACGGGCTCCAACCAATGCTTCAACGACTCGAAGCGGTCCCCGAACGGCAGGTTCAGGATCCCGCCGACCGCTGCGAGCGTCGCGAGCACGACGAGCGGGACCGTCATCGTCCCCGGCGACTCCCGGGGTTCGTGATCCGGCGTGAGCCCGTGGTGGTCGTGGTCGGCTGCGTCGGCATGGGCTGCGTCGGCATGGGCTGCGTCTGAACGGGCGGTGTCTGCATGGGCGGTGTCGACAGCGGCAGCATCGTCGTGTTCAGCGTCGGCGTCGGCGGCGAGGTCGCCGGCGGCGTGGGCCGGGTCGAGCTCGCGCCACTTCTCGGCTCCGCCGAAGAAGGTCATGACCATCAACCGGGTCATGTAGAACGCGGTGAGGATCGCTGCGACGAACGTGACCGCCCACAACGCGGGTCCGTACCCGCCGCTCCCCCAGGCTCCGGCGAGGATCTCGTCCTTGGACCAGAACCCGGCGAACGGCGGGATCCCGCTGATCGACAGCCAGCCGATCCCGAGCGTCGCGAACGTGATCGGCAGGTAGCGCCACAGGTTGCCGTAGCGGCGCATGTCCTGCTCGTGGGCCATCGCGAGGATGACCGATCCGGCCCCGAGGAACAGCAGCGCCTTGAAGAACGAGTGCGTGATCATGTGGAACAGCGCACCGGTGTAGTTGTGCGAGCCGATCGCGACGAACATGAACCCGAGCTGGCTGACCGTGGAGTAAGCGAGCACCTTCTTGATGTCGTTCTGCGCCACCGCCGCGCCCGCCGCCAGCAGAGCGGTCGCGGCGCCGACCCAGGCGATCACGTCGGTCGCCCAGCCCGAGTGGTCGAGGACGGGGCTCAGCCGGCTGAGCAGGAACACGCCCGAGGTCACCATCGTCGCAGCGTGGATGAGCGCCGACACCGGGGTCGGGCCGGCCATCGCGTCGGGGAGCCAGACGAACAGCGGCAGCTGCGCCGACTTGGCGGTCGCTCCGAGGAAGAACAGCAGCGTGATCGCCGTGGCGGTCACGCCGACGATCGATCCCGCCTCGGCACCGATGTCCACGTAGTTCACCGAGCCGATCGTCACGAACACGAGGAAGGTGCCCAGCATGAACCCGACGTCGCCGAAGCGGTTCGTGACGAAGGACTTCTTGCCCGCCGAGGCGTTCGCCTCGTCGCTGAACCAGAACGAGATGAGCAGCAGCGAACAGGCGCTGACGCCCTCCCAGCCGACGTAGGTGACGATCAGGTTCTGGCCGAGCACCAGCAGCAGCATCGCCCCGACGAACAGGTTGAGGTACGTGAAGAACTTCGGGAAGTCCGGGTCGTCGCGCATGTAGCCGATCGAGTAGAGGTGGATCAGCGCACCGACGCCGGTCACGAACAGGCACATCGTGATGCTGAGGGGGTCGAGCAGGAACCCGAAGTCCACGTGGAACGAGCCGACCGGCATCCACGTCCACAGCGTCTGGACGTACTCGCGCTCCTCCGCGGGCTGGGACCACAGCGACGCGGCCACGATGCAGGACACGACGAAGCTGGCCGCGACCGCGACCGTGGCGATGACCCCCGAGGTCGGCTCGCCGATGCGTCGACCGAACGCGAGGAGGAGCGCGAACCCTGCGATCGGCAGCGCCGGGATGAGCCAGACGAGTTCCACCGGTCAGCCCCTCATCAGCGAGATGTCGTCGACGGTCGCGCCCTGGCGCCGTCGCATGATGGCCACGATGATCCCCAGGCCGACGACCACCTCGGCAGCGGCGACGACGAGGACGAAGAACACGGCGGTCTGCCCGCCGACGTCGTCGAGGGCCCGGGCGAAGGTCACGAAGCTGAGGTTGACGGCGTTGAGCATGAGCTCGATGCACATGAACATCACGAGCGGGTTGCGCCGGATCATCAGCCCTGCCGCACCGATCGCGAAGATCATCGCGGCGAGCACCAGGTACCAGGACTCCGTGAGCTGCAGGACGACAGCGAGCATCATCGGGCCACCTCCGCCTCGACGGCCACGGGATCGCCGGTGTCGTCGGCAGCCTCGTCGATGTCGGCAGCCTCGTCGAGGTCCGGGTCGTCGAGGTCCGGGTCGTCGAGGTCCGGGTCGTCGAGGTCCGGGTCGTCGTAGAGCGGCAGGTGCTCGACGGCCGGACCGTCGGGGAACTCCGCCTCGTCGATCGGCGGGCCGGGTGGTCGACGCGACAGCACCACCGCGCCGACGACGGCGACGGTGAGCAGCACCGCGGTGATCTCGAAGGCGTACACGTAGTCGGTGAAGAGCACCCGACCGATCCGGTCGACATCCGGCATCGGCGACGAGGCGGACCCCGCTGCCGAACGCGCCCCGGTCGCCGCTCCGCCACCGGCGAGCAGCAGCACGACGGTGGCGACGAGGATCGCGAGTCCGACCACTGCACCGACGATCCGCTGCGCGGGCAGCGAGTCCCGTTCGGTCGCCTCGGCGCGGTCGACGCCCAACAGCATGATCACGAACAGGAACAGCACGACGATCGCACCCGCGTACACGATGACCTGGATCGCAGCGAGGAACCACGCCTCCTGGGCGAGGAACAGCACGGCGACGCCGAACAGGGTCGCGACCAGGCTCAACGCCGAGTGCACCGTGTTGCGGAACAACACGACGCCGAGCGCTCCGCCGAGGCAGATCGCTCCGGCGATCACGAACGTGAAGACCTCGACGCGCATCAGTGGTGACCCCCGTGACCGTCGTCGTCCGCTGCGTCCGCTGCGTCCGTTCGGCGCTGTGCGTCGAGCGGCTGGCCACCCTCGGGGTCACGCACGCCGTAGCCGAGCTCGCCGGCCCACGCCACGATCCCCTCGAACTCCGCTGCGCCCGACGGCGACGTCGCACGCATCCAACCCGACGTCGCTGCTGCCGGATCGAACCCGCCGTCCCAGTTCTCCCACGGCATCCGCTTCGGCTGCCCCTCGTCGTCGACGAGCAGCTCGTCCTTCGTGTAGATCGCGTCCGAACGGTTCGTGAACGCGAACTCGAAGAGCTTCGTCTCGGTGATCGCCTCGGTCGGGCACGCCTCCACGCACAGGTCGCAGTGGATGCAGCGCAGGTAGTTGATCTCGTAGACGTACCCGAAGCGCTCACCCGGCGACGTCGGGTCGTCGGGGTCGTTGTCGGCACCCCGGACGTAGATGCAACGGGCGGGGCACACCCCGGCGCACAGCTCGCAGCCGATGCACTTCTCCATCCCGTCCTCGTAGCGGTTGAGGACGTGGCGGCCGTGGAAGCGCACCGGCTTCGGCCGCACCTCCTCCGGGTACTGCGTGGTGACACGTCGACCCGAGTCGGTGCGCGTGCCGGCCCACTTCTTCAACGTGACCTTGAACCCGTCGAGGTACCCCATCAGGCGCCTCCCCCGGTCGTCGCGTCGAGCGGTTCGATCTGCTCCTGACGTGCCTCGGCGGCGCGGATCGACGCCCTGAGCATGAGCCCGCCGAGGGCGAGGATCACGACGGTGACCGCGCCGGTGAGCACGGGGTTCCAGCCGACGTCGTCCGCGACCCGCACGGAGGTGAGCAGCAGGAACCAGCCGAGCGCCAGCGGGATCAGGAACTTCCAGCCGAGGTCCATCAGCTGGTCGTAGCGGAACCGCGGCAGCGTGGCACGGAACCAGACGAAGATGAACAGGAACACCAGCAGCTTCGCCATGAAGTAGACGAGCGGCAGGATGTAGTCGCCGACCCAGCCGGGTGCGCCGTCGGGGATCGGACCGGACGGGCCACCGAAGAACAGGGTGACGATCACCGCCGACATCGTCACGGTGTTCATGAACTCGGCCAGGTAGAACAGCGCGAACCGGAACGACGAGTACTCGGTGTGGAACCCGCCGACCAACTCCTGCTCGGCCTCGACCAGGTCGAACGGGGGCCGGTTGAGCTCGGCGGTCGCAGCGATGGTGAAGATCACGAACGGGACCAGGAAGGTCATCCAGACGTTCCAGCGCCAGCCCGACTGCGCGGCGACGATCCCGTTGGTCGACAACGTCCCGCTGATGAGCAGAACCGCTGCGACCGACAGGCCGAGCGCCGCCTCGTATGAGACCATCTGCGCGGTGGCCCGCACCGAACCGAGCAGCGGGTACTTCGAGCCGGAGGACCAACCGGCGAGCATCACGCCGTAGACCGCGACGGAGCTCATGGCCAGCACGAACAGGATCCCCATCTGCGGGTCCGCGACCTGCATGAACGTCTCGTGGCCGAACATCGTGACCACGCCGTCGCCGCCGTCGGAGAAGTTCCCGGCGACGGGGATCACCGCGAACACGAGGAACGCCGGGACCAGCGCGAGGAACGGAGCGAGTCGGAAGACGAACGGATCGGAACGCTCCGGTTCGAGATCCTCCTTGAACATCAGCTTCAGGCCGTCGGCGAGGGTCTGAAGGATCCCGTAGGGCCCCGCACGGTTCGGGCCGAGGCGGTTCTGCATGTCGGCGACGAGCTTGCGCTCGAACCACACCATCGCCATCACACCGATCATCAACGCTGTGAACGCGACGACGACCTTCAGCAGCACGATGAGCACCGCAGCGAGGCCGACGTCACCGGTGAGCAGCGGGTCCATCAGCCGACCTCCACCCGCACGTCGCAGACCACGTCGTCAGCCGAGATCAGCGCGGAGGCGTCGACCGACAGCGCGTGGTGGATGGCGACGGTGCCCTTCGGGACCCGACCGTCGACGACGAGGGGACCCGACAGCGTCCCGTTCTTCGAGCTCACCGTGAGCCGTGTCCCCGCCTCGACGGCCAGCGCCGCGGCATCAGCGGTTCCCAGCACGACGGCGCCCTCGCGCACGAGCGGGACCGACGACGGGCAGTGCGACAGCGACTCGCCACCGTCGTAGAGCACGCGGTTGACGACCAGGCGCGACGAGTAGGCGTTCGGGCTGGGCACCGACGGTGTGGCGGGCGGCGTGAACGCCTGTGCGTCGAGATCGACGAGGATGCCGTCGACGTTGGCCTCCGCTGCGAGCGCTTCGGGGGTGATCTGCGACAGCGCTGGCGCGTTCGCGATGAGCTCCGCCCACAGCTCGGCGGGTCCGAGGTCGGCGCCGTCGACGTCGCCGAGCAGCTCGGCGAGGTCCGCCGCGATCGTCCAGTCCGGTCGAGCCGTGCCCGGTGCGTTCACCCGGGCGTTCAGGACCGTGACCCGGCCCTCCATGTTCGTTGTCGTCCCGTCGCACTCGGCGAACCCGGCCA
>CAYSCB010000220.1:0-5429 GCA_964429335.1 uncultured Aquihabitans sp. | reverse complement strand
GGAGGCATCGACGGTCGCCACTCGTTCGGGAAACACGTTGGAGCTGCGCGACGACCAGGGCGCCATGCAGGTGCACGCCACCCTCGCCGGTTGATGCTCAGACGCGCTGGGCGCCCTCTGCGAGGATCTCCACGGCGATGGCCGCAGCGGCCGGGTCGAGGTCGGTGTTGAAGGTGCCCTGATACGGCGGTGGCGCCGCCGGTTCCGGCGCCAGCAGCGGATCGGGAGCGAACGGCGGGACCTCGACGCTGTGGTGCGGCGGAGGTCCGGTCCGCTCCACGCCGAGATCCTCGGTGAAGTACAGCGCGAGGACACGGTCGATGAGCTCCGGTGTGAGGATCCGCGCCTGGTTCTCGTAGCGGCAGATGGCGCTCGCGAGCTTGCACACGACGCCGGGCAGGTAGGCGCGCAGCTCGCCGTCACCCTGGGAACGGGCCGCCTGGCGGAGCCGGACCGCAGCGGGTGCCTCCAACTCGATGCTCATCGTCCGGGTGACCCGTGACAGGATCCAGTCGAACTGCTCGTCGGTGCACGCACCGATGTAGATCTTGTTGTGGATCCGTAGGAAGAACGCCTCGTCGCCGAGCTTCGCCGGGTCGAGGTTCGTCGACAGGACCACCTTGAGCTCGAAGGGGACCTCGAACTTGCGGCCCTGCAACGTGAGGTAGTCGACCGAACGGTCGAGCGGCACGATCCAGCGGTTCAACAGGGCGTCCGGGGTCATCGCCTGGCGTCCGAAGTCGTCGATGACGAGGATGCCGTTGTTCGCCTTCATCTGCAGCGGTGCCAGGTACACACCGCTGTCGCGTTCGAGTTGCAGGTCGAGCATGCCGGCGTGCAGCTCGCCGCCGGTGATGACGGCGGGACGGTGACAGGCGATCCAACGCCGGTCCATGCCGGCAGGCTGCTCGTCGATCGCGTCGTGCAGGGTCGGGTCGTAGACCGACACGATCTGACCGTCGACCTCGACGCAGTGCGGGACCAGCACGACGTCGCCGTAGGCGCGGATGATCCGCTCCGCGACCGAGGACTTGCCGGTCCCGGGCGGTCCGTAGAGGAACATCGCTCCGTCGCCGTGGATCGCAGGGCCGAGCTGGTCCAACAGCCCGTCGGAGAGCACGAGATCCGAGAAGCTGCGCTGCAGCATGTCGTGATCGAGGTGGATCTCCGGTCGCTGGTGGCGTACGACGTCGGTGTAGAGGGCCAGCGGCACCGGCATCGGACCGCAGTAGTTGGACTCCCGTGACCGTTGGGCCGCGAACTGCTGACCGGCCTCGGTCGGTCGGACGATGTAGGCGCGGCCCTCCATGCCGTCGTACTCGATGAGCTTGCGGTCACGGAGTCCGTTGAGCAACGCCTCGGCGACCGTGATCGACACGTGGAGCTTGTCCGCGATCGACGTCATCGGTGAGCGGCCGTCGACGACGCAGCGTCGGATGACGAGATCCTCCATGAGCGAGCGGCTGAGCCCGAGCGCGTCGGGTCCGGTCGGCGTACGGAGGTCGGGGATGTCGTCTCTGTCTCCGGTGCTGCTGTGTCCGTTGCCGTGGTGGTGGTTGCTCATCCGTTCCCCGAGTAGCCGCGTCGATCGGTGCTGCTGGTGCCGCCCTGTCATCGGCAGGTCGACGACCTGACCTGAACGATGGACCGGTGTGACCGCCGCAGGTGCCGCAGATCGCCGGACACCGGCTTGAATGGAGCGGGTGATCGACGTTCCCCACACCCGCGTCTACCGGCAGGGCCGACTGGAGGCGGAGGGATTCCCGATCGCCCGGGTCTCGGACTTCCTCGCCGAGGACGGGACCATGGTGTGGGTCGACCTGTGCGGGCCGACCGTCGACGAGCTGCACACGCTCGCCGCGGAGCTCGGTCTGCACGAGTTGGCGGTCGAGGACGCGTTCGGTCCGCACCAGCGTCCGAAGCTCGACCACTACGCGACGCACCTGTTCCTCGCATGCCACGCGGTGTCGGTCGACGAGGTGGCGGCCGGCCTGCGGATCAGCGAGATCGACACCTTCATCGGTGACCGGTGGGTGATCACGGTCCGCAAGGAGAACGGCTTCGACATGCAGCAGGTGCTCGACCGCTGCGACCGTGTGTCGGATCTCGCCCACACCGGCGTGGCGTTCGTCGTGTACGCGATGCTCGACGTGCTGCTCGACGGCTACTTCGACACCGTCGAGACCTTCGACGAGTACTACGACGACATCTCCGACTCGATCTTCAGCGAGCGGCCCTTGCAGCCGCCGCAGCAGAAGCACTGGTTCCAGATGCGACAGGCGCTCATCCGGTTCCACCGGATCGTGTTCCCGCTCCGCGAGGCGATCAGCTCCCTCATCCGACGCGAGCACGACCTCGTCAGCGTGGACATCCATCCCTACTACCAGGACCTCTACGACCACGTCCTGCGCATCACCGAGTCCACCGACTCCCTGCGGGACCTCGTGTCGACGATCGTCGAGACGAACCTGAGCCTCCGGGACTACCGCCAGAACCAGGTGATGAAGAAGGTGACGAGCTGGGCGGCGATCATCGCGGTGCCGACGCTCGTGACCGGCTTCTACGGCATGAACGTTCGTTTCCCCGGCATCGCGACGCAGTGGGGGACCGCCGTGGCCGTGGTCGTCATGGTCGTCGCCTCGACGGTGCTGTACCTGCAGTTCAAGGCGCGTGACTGGCTGTAGCGCGTGACTGGCGGTAGGCGCGGTCCGGATCTCCGACTCACGGGTTGGTGGCCTGCCCGAACGAGAACCAGCTCCAGGGCTTGGGGCCCCTGACGTAGCGGGATGCGATCTCGACGTCGACGAACCCGGCGTCGGCGAGCATCGTCGTGACGTCGCGTGTCAGGTGGCAGCCTCCGGCGAGGCGCTTCTGCCACGGCTCGATCCGGACCTGCCAGCGTGCGACCGACTCGTCGGGTGCCGCACCGTGTTCGAGGACGTGGATCCGGGCGCCGGATCGGAGGACGCGTCGCAGCTCGGAGAGCGCGAGCATCGGATCGGGGATCGTGCACAGCGTGAAGGTGGCGAGGGCGGCGTCGCAGCTGTCGTCAGAGAGCGGCAGGTGCTGGCCGTCGAGGCCGACGTGCTCGACGGGGACGTCGCTCGCCGCCAGACGTCGACGAGCGAGCTCGCGGGAGCGTTCGGAGGGCTCGACGGCCCACACCTTCGTGACCTCGACCGGGTACACCGGGACGTTGAGGCCCGTGCCGAAGCCGATCTCGACCACCTCGCCGTGCAGCCCGGCGATCGCCTTGGCACGCCAGCGTTCCATGCCCGGACTGCCACAGGTCCAGTCGACCAGTCGGGGGAGCACGCGCTCCGCGTAGATGCCCACGCCGCCAACCCTACGGCCACGTCGTTCGCCGACGGGTGTCACCGCTCGCCCCGATCGGATGACGGACACGGCCGTGGAGGTCGGCAAGACTCCTGCCGATGCCCTCGTCCGCGCAGCCGAAGGACCGGTCGCAGCCGAAGGACCGGTCGCCGGTCGACGTGCCGGCGGGCTGGTCGGTCGAGGGGACCGAGGGGTTCGGTCCGTTCGTGTCGCTCGTGCACTTCCGGCGTCCCGACGGCTCGACCTACCTGTGGAGCTCGCGGGCACATCGCAAGGAGCTCGGCACACCGGGGGTGCCCGCGCGCACGTGGTGGATCGCGGTGCTCTTCTGCATCGGCTCGACCTGCTTCACGATCGGGCCGATGCCCTGGTGGAGCCAGCTCGTCGGCCCGCGCTGGGTGGGGATCACCTTCTTCGTCGGGTCGATCTTCTTCACCTCGGCGTCCGCGCTCTGCTTCGTCGAGGCGGCCGGTGCTCCCGACCACATCGACCTCGACGACTCGAAGCGGCGGACCGGACCGTTGCACCACCTCTCGTGGCGACCCCGGAGCATCGACTGGTGGGCGACGATCATCCAGCTCGTCGGCACCGTGTGGTTCAACGTGATGACGTTCCTCGCCATGTACGACAACTGGTCGGTGCAGCAGACCAACCGACTCGTGTGGGCGCCGGACGTCGTCGGTTCGATCTGCTTCCTCGTCGCGAGCTACCTGGCCTGGGCGGAGGTGTGCCATTCGGCGGGCCGTCTGCGGTTCCGGAGCGTGTCGTGGTGGATCGTGGTGCTGAACCTGGCAGGGTCGGTGTTCTTCGGGGTGTCCGCCGTCGGTGCGTTCACATCGCCGTCGACCGGAGAGGTGCTGGGTCTGCGGCTCGACAACGGGGGGACGATCCTCGGTGGCATCTGCTTCTTCGTGGCCGCCGCGTTGCTCGTGCCCGAGGCCCGGTCGAAGGTGGCGCCCTGAGGTCGACGAGTTCGTGTCGGGGGCCGGCTTCGCCTTGACTGGTCGGCGTGACCGTGACGACCGTCGAGCGACGTGACCTCCTGGTGATCGGCGGCGGACCCGCCGGTGCCGCCGTCGCGATCCGTGCCGCTGCGGCAGGGGCGTCGGTCGTGGTGTTCGAGAAGGGCCGACCGGGACGCGACAAGATCTGCGGCGACGGCCTGACGCCACGTGCGGTACGGGCACTCGCCGAATTGGGCGTCGACCTCGACGACGCGCACCGCATCGACGGGCTCCGCATGGTCGCCAACCGGACCGTGCGACAGATGCCCTGGCCCGGCATCGACCCGTTCCCCGCCCACGGTGCCGTCTGGCCCCGCCGTCGGTTCGACGAACGGCTCGCCGAGCTGGCCCAGAAGGCCGGGGCCGAGCTGCTGTGGGGCCACGAGGCGGTCCCGGTCATCGACGGGATGGCGCCGGGAGCGGACCGGGTGCCCGGGGTCACCGGTGTCGTCGCGACGGGTCCCGACGGCATCGAACGACGTTGGGAGGCGCCGCTGGTCGTGCTCGCCGCCGGCGCGCCGGGCGCAGCGGCCCGCCTGCTCGGAGCGGAGCGACGTCCCGACGAACCGTTCGGTCTCGCGATCCGCACCTACGCCGAGTCGCCTCGTCACGCGGAGCGGTACCTGGAGGCGTGCCTGACCCTGCGGGATCGCTCGGGGACGCCGGTGCCCGGCTACGGCTGGATCTTCCCGGCCGGTGACGGCACCGTGAACATCGGTGTCGGCGCACTGTCGACCATAAAGGGCTTCAAGCACCTCAACCTCAACGCGCTCCAGGACAGCTACCGGTCGCTGGTCGGTGCTGACTGGGACCTCGGCCCGGACCTGGAGCGACCGCGCGCCTGGCGGCTGCCGATGAGCACGCTGCGGCGGTCCGGTCCGGGTTGGGTGGCGGTCGGCGACGCGGCCGGGCTCGTCAACCCGATGAACGGCGAGGGGATCGACTACGCGCTGGAGTCGGGCACCCTCGCAGCGGACCTGTTCCTCGCCGATCCCGCCGCCGTGCCGGTCCGCTACGACGCCGAGGTCGGTGCCCGCTTCGACGCGTTCCTGCGCACCGGTCGACGGTTCAGCTTCCTGATCGGCCACC
>CAYSCB010000219.1:0-5438 GCA_964429335.1 uncultured Aquihabitans sp. | reverse complement strand
GTAAACAGCAGGTCAGGAGTTCGATTCTCCTCTCGGGCTCTGTTCAGACCCGCCGGCACCCTTGGAATTGCAGGGTTCTCGGCAGGTGGTCAGGTTGGTGTTCAGACCTGACCGTCACCGTGTCTCACGGAATCTCACCGACGTCTCACGAATCGGTGCGAGAACGGAGGCAACGGATGCAGGGCAGCAAGCGCAAGGGACGACGACCGGGGACCTGGGAGCTGCGCGTCGACGCGGGAGAGGACCCGTTGACGCGCAAGCGTCAGCAGAAGTCGGTGACCTTCCACGGCACCTCCCGCCAGGCCGACGTCGCGTTTGCCGAGCTGATCACCAAGTCGGCACGTGGCCAGGTCTCGGTCGTCCAGCGCACCGTCGCCCACGCCGTCGAGGCCAGCCTCCGCCAGGCCGAGCTCGAAGGGCTTGAGCCGACGACCCTTCGCAACTACCGGACCTCGGCCGAGTGCCACGTGCTGCCGGCGCTCGGATCACGTCGGCTGTCGCACCTGAGCGCCGAGCACCTCGACCGCTTCTACGGCGCGCTGGTCGAGGCCGGCTACTCGCGATCGACAGTGCGGGGCTGTCACGTGCTGTTGTGCCGGGTGCTCGACCAGGCGAAGCGCTGGGGGTGGGTCGCGGTCAACGTCGGACGAGACGCGCGTCCTCCTCGGCAGCACACGTCGAACCCGAAGCCGGTGGCGATCGATGTGGCGAGAGCGATGATCGACGAGGCGGCGAAGGTGAACCCGACGCTGGCGATGCTGATCGTGCTCGCGGCTGACACCGGCGCTCGTCGGGGTGAGCTGTGTGCGCTGCGGTGGCGGCACGTGGACGTCGACGCGGGCACGTTGCGGATCGAGGCGGCGATCGGCGAGACGAACGTGGTCTACGAGAAGGACACGAAGACCCACCAGCACCGCACGGTCACGCTGTCGTCGTTCGCGCTCGGATGGCTGCTCGACCACCGGGACCGCCACGCCACGGCATGTGCGCTGTGCGGCACCGAGCTGAGCGACGACGGCTACGTGCTCGCACCCGAGCCCGGCGGGCCGAAGCCGCTGCACCCGTCGAGCGCGACGCGTGCGGGCACCCGGCTTCGTGTCGACGCGACCTCGGTTTGAGCGTCACACCCGGTGCGTACCGTCGACGACGCGTCGGAACGGAGGAACGAACGTGGTCGACCCAGAAGTGGAAGCCGAGTTCAACCGAGTGCTGGACGAGTGGCAGGCGCTCGGCCGCACGCTCGCCGAGCTGGCCCAGCGGCTCGCCGTCGAGACGATCGTCGACGTGCTGCCCGGCGCAACGGCGATCGAAGTGCATGGCGAGTTCAACGACGACTGGCTCCGGACACTGCGCGTTCGCCGCGTGCTTACCGCCGACGGCAACGTCCTGTTCGACGTCGAGCAAGGTTACGACGACCCTCAGGTCGAAGGGGCGATCGACCACGTGAACACCGAGTACCTCGACCTCCTGCTCGACCTCACCGGTGACGCCTACATTGGGGGCGTCGACCGTCGAGCTGGGTTGAGACCGGCCGATACACGGGCGGCGGGCAGAAGGTGATCCTGCATGGTCCCTTCTCCGGCTCCCAGGACCGGCGCCGGATGACGGTTGGGCAACCGCACTTTCGCAACACCTCGGCCAACGAAAGCGGACCGCCGATCCCTTTCGTTACGGGCGGTCGGCGTCCCCTAGGAGCTTCGCGAACAGCCCTTTTGGATATCTTGTGTATTGCGTTATAGTGCAAGAGGCATGAGACAGCGCACCTCGCCGAGTGAGCTCCAGCGCTCCGCAGTCGAGACGTTCATGGATGCCGCAACGTCCCTCGGACTCAGCGTTCGCCGTGGGGACGATTCCGACGTCGTGGTAGTCGAACCCCCTTCGAACCCGCCGATCGAGATCCAGGTCACGGCTGCCTCTGTCCTGTCCGGTGCGATGCCGAAGTTCAAGATCGGCCATCGCAGACTCGGCACCTTTCACGTGGTCGTCGCAGATCAGGTCCCCGCGGCGCTGCGACCGGTCCTCAATGACGCCGGCATCGGTTGGCTCGACCGACGAGGGCACCTTCGGCTCGTCGCCGGCAACGTCTTCATCGACACAGACATCACTCCTGCCAGGAGACTCGATCCCGACCGGCCGAGCACGACCGCGATTTCCGGCCGCTCCGGTCTCTGCGCAGCCACTGGGCTCCTCATGCAACCCGACGGTCCGATGACCATCACTGCCATGGCCGAGTTCGCCGGGCTGGACGTCAGCTCGGTGAGCCGAGCGATGTCCGCCTTGGCTGACGCTCAGCTGGCCGAACGCGTCGGCCGTGGCAGGTACCGACCGCTGACACCGGAGCTGTTCTGGGCCCTCTCCGACGTTTGGCCCACACCTCGCACCCCGGTGCGGTTGTCGCCCACCGAATTGTACGACCCGGGCCTTGGAGCGAACATCGACGACCTGAACCGCCCCGGTTGGGTGATGGCAGGCGAACGCGGCGCCGTGGCATGGGGTGCTCCTCTGGTGCTGACAGGTGACTACCCGACGCTGCTCTACGTTCCCGACGACGAGTCGCTCCGTCGCGCCAAGTTCATCGGAGGGGCCGACGAGCCGGATTCCGGCGGTCCCCTGCCGTCGATCGAGCTTGCGATCGACCCAGTCGGACTGCTGACGCACGACCGCCATCCAGCTAGAGCAGGGGTGCCGCTCGCACATCCAGTTGCCTGCGCGCTCGGGCTTGCGGCCACTTCTCGCGGGCGCGAGGCGCTCGACCAGTGGGACCCTCCGAGAGGATTCGTTCGTGTCTGGTGAGGTCGCGCTCATCGACTCCGGCGACGGTGCAATCAGCCAGCTCATCCGAACCGCCACGACGCTGTTCGACTCGCCCCGGTTTCACCCGGCAGCGCTGGTCGGCGGCCTGGCTGTCACCGTCCGACTTGCCAGCGTGCACCGAGCGACCAACGACATCGACACGGTCTCCGAAGGAGAGGACCCCCGAGACCTTGCGCTGCAGCACCTGGGGGACCGGGACGCAGCAGAAGCGAACCGCATCGAAGTCGAGGGCGTGAAGGTCGACGTCATGGCGACCTGGCCGCTACCCGACCACAGCGACGAACTCCCTGAGGTCGATCTCGACCGGCTGTTCGTCGTCGGCCACCGTTGGGCGCTGGACAGTGCAACTCCAGTGGTGATCGATGCGGTGTCACCCGACGGCGCCGTCCTCGAGTCCGGAGAGGTGATCGTGGCGACGGTACCGGCGCTGATCGCGTGCAAGCTGCACGCCATCGCCGACCGGAAGGGGCCGTCGACGTCGAAGCGCGAGAGCGACGCGCTCGACCTCGTCCGCCTCACCACCGACCTGATTCGCTCAGCCGATGGCGTACAAGCACTCCGGTCGGCGCCGTTCGATCTCGCTTCTCTTGTCGCTGCGGAAGTCGAACGCTGGTTCATCCACGACGCCCTGCGAACCGCTCGCCTGGCCAACGAGGCAAGCGCCATCCACACCCGCGTAGATGCCTCCGAGGTCGCGACTGTGGGCCAGCTGCTCCTCGACCAGCTCGGATAGCCCATCTGTCAGCGGGACGCGTCGAACGCCTCGCGCACCGATGCCGGGATGCGGCCCTTCGCTGAGATCTCATGACCGTTCGCCAACGCCCAGGCGCGGATCTCCGCAGCGGTCGGGACTGCCGGGGCCAATGGCCCAGCGACCGGCAGTTCCGCAGCACGTTCCGCCGCAGGCGCGTCCTCCGCGTGATGGGAAAGCGCCGCTCCGAGGAACCTGTAGGTCCACTCCTGCGCCAACGGGCGCGTCTCGCAGAACACGATCGGCACGGCCGGGAACCGGATCTGGGCCTCGGCCAAGCCCTCGGCCAACACCCCCGGCGCGACGAAGGTCGCCTTGAACACCTCCGAGTACCGGTCCTCGACCACCAACGCAGCACGAGGCAACTCGTCGAGCGCCGCCAGCAGGTAGCGCAGCTTGCCGGTCGTCAGCGTCGAAGACAGATCGGCCAGGCTCTTGCGCTCGACCGCTGCGACGATCCGGCCGCTGCGCTCGACCGCGTAGTCACCGGTGGGCAACGCCTGTCGCCGTGTCGTCGCCTGCTGGGCACTGAACTTCCACGGGTAGCGCTCATGGCTGTCGACGAGAATCTCGAGCACGAGCCCCGAGGCGCGCCGTGTCGGGGTACTCACCGCCGGCCGGGCCTGCTTCGCCGTGCGAGCGCTCTGCCAGAAGATCACCTCGCGACCACGAGCCCGGGTGAAGACGAACTGCGACCGGTTCTCCCGGCCGCGGTCCAAGACCAGGTCGATTGCTGCGCCGCGACGGACACAGGAGCGGACCGGCACGCGTTCGACCACCTCGACTGAGTCGTCCCAGTCCTGAGATGGATGGCAGTACACCTTCGCCGTGCGAGGCCATGTGTCGCGCACCTTCAGCACGACGCCGTTCAGGCCCAGCGGCAGCCGCACCAGATACGGCAGCGCCGAGTCACCGTCCGGGTTCCGGGCGACCACGAAATCCTCCACGACGACCATCATCGCGTCAGCCGCAACGTCCAGCCCCGGTCTCACGGTTGACGTCGTCCGACTTCGTGTAGCCCCGACCTTGGGGCCTCCGCGTCTCACGGTTTGTCTCACGAAACTCTGGACGAGCACGGAGATCGGGGGTTGAATCACGTGAGACGTCAGCGCAGATTCCCGGACAGGGCGGGCCGCGACGGACCTGGGTGGACACTCGACCCACGACTTGTAGACAGCAGGTCAGGAGTTCGATTCTCCTCTCGGGCTCTAGATTCCAAGGGACTTGTTGCGCAGCCGGATCTCGAACCCCGTGCCGAACAGGCTCGATTCGCTGTTGCGTCCGTGGGGGATGAAGAACTCGCGCCGAGCCCTCGGGGCCAACGACGTCGGCATCATTGCGCTCCTCGGCCTCGACGAAGCCCTCATCACGAAGGCCGACGAGTTCGACCCGGCCGACCCCGAACTCCACCGCGCCGGTAGCGGGGTTCGGTGGACCGGTCGCGGTACGTCCCACATCACCGACTCGAATGACACGCGTGAAAGATGGTTACCAACTATCGACGCTGATGGTTAGTAACTATCATAGAGGCATGATCTACGCGCCTCCACAGCTCGGCGAGCCCGAGATGCGAGCCATCGACGAGCTCGACCAGATGCGCTCAGAGCTGCGACACAACGTTCGCGACCGGCGACGCTGGCTCGGCAGCCTCCGTCGATTGACCTTCGCCCGCAACGTCCAGGGCTCCAACAGTATCGAGGGCTACGACGCGTCCCTCGACGACGTCCTCGCTGCGGTTGACGACGAGGAGACACTCGAAGCCGGCGAGGAGACCCGTCTCGCCCTGCGCGGCTACCGCGATGCGCTGACGTATGTGATGCAGATCGCCCGCGACCCGGATCCGCCGTCCATCGACGAGTCCCTGCTCAAGTCC
>CAYSCB010000218.1:0-5440 GCA_964429335.1 uncultured Aquihabitans sp. | reverse complement strand
CACGAGTCCAAGCGAGTCCGGGTGGATCCTCGCCGCTCGCGGCGATCGTCCTCGCCGCCGGTGAGGGACGCCGGATGCAGTCCGAGCGGCCGAAGCCGCTGCACCGGCTCTGCGGCCGTCCGATGCTGCTGTACGTCCTCGACTCCCTCGTGGACACCGACGCGGACCGTGCGGTGATCGTCGTCGGTCACAAGGGCGACTGGGTCGCGAAGAAGATGCTCGAGCACAACCACTCGATCGACATCGACTTCGTCGAGCAGCGCACCCAACGCGGCACCGGCGACGCAACGATGGTCGGCCTGGTGGGTCTGCCCGACGAAGACGACGACCGTGACGTGATCGTCCTGCCCGGCGACGCGCCGCTGCTCCGCCCCGGGACGATCGCCGAGCTCGTCGCCCATCACCGACGCACCGGGGCGGCAGCCACGCTGCTCACCTCCGTCGTCGACGACGCGACGGGCTACGGCCGCGTCGTGCGCAACGCCGCGGGCACCGTCGAGCGGGTGGTCGAACACGGCGACGCGTCGCCGGAGGAGCTGGAGATCGACGAGATCAACACGTCGATCTACTGCTTCCGGCGGAGTCTCCTCGCTCCGGCACTGCGACGCATCGAGCCCGCCAACGTGCAGGGCGAGTACTACCTGCCCGACGTGGTCGAGGTGCTGTCGGGCACCGGTCACCGCGTCGAGGCCGTCGTGTCGCACGACGGGAACGAGACCCAGGGCGTGAACGACAGGGTACAGCTCGCAGCGGCGGAGGCGGAGCTGCGACGCCGGACCAACGAGGGACTGCTGCGCTCGGGTGTGACCATGCTCGACCCCGCCGCCGTCTACATCGACACGACCGTCACCGTCGGCCAGGACGTGACGCTGTTCCCCGGTGTGATCCTGCAGGGATCGACGGTCATCGGCGACGGCAGCGAGCTCGGCCCGAACACGCGGCTCGTCGACTGCACGGTGGGCAGCGACTGCGTGATCGAGCAGACGACCGCCCGCGCCGCGACGATCGGTGACCGCTGCTGCGTCGGGCCCTACGCCGTGCTCGACCCGGGTGCCGAGTTGGCTCCGGACGTCACGACGGGACCGTTCTACACTGCGGTCACCGACTGAACGCCGCTCGATCCGGAGGCTCGTCGCGCATGGAACTGGTCACGAAGAAGCGACTCACGATGGTCGCCGGCCGTGTGAACCGCGAGCTGGCCGAGGAGATCGCCGAACGGCTCGGCATCGTCCTCGACCCGATGGAGATCGCCGAGTTCGCGAACGGCGAGCTGCACTGCAAGTACGGCGGATCGATCCGCGGCGCCGACCTGTTCATCTTCCAGAGCCACTGCTCGACGCCGGACATGTCGGTCAACGACGCGCTGATGGAGCAGTTGATCATGGTGGATGCCGCACGGCGGGCCTCCGCCAAGCGCATCACGGTCGTCGCGCCCTTCTACGGCTACGGCCGCCAGGACCGCAAGGCCGAGGGTCGTGAGCCGATCACCGCCAAGCTGCTCGCCAACATGTTCGAGGTAGCGGGAGCGAAGCGGATCGTGTCGGTCGACCTGCACTCCGGCCAGATCCAGGGCTTCTTCGACGGGCCGGTCGACCACCTGACGGCGATGCCGGTGCTGGTGCAGTGGATGGCCGACAACCTCGGCGATGACCTCGTCGTCGTGTCCCCCGACGCCGGCCGGGTGAAGGTCGCCGAGCGCTACGCGAACGCGCTGCACGCGGACCTCGCGATCGTGCACAAGCGGCGGATCAAGGGGGCGAAGAACAAGGTCGAGGCGAAGGAGGTCGTCGGCGAGGTCGAGGGACGCACCTGCATCCTCATCGACGACATGATCGACACCGCCGGGACCATCGTCGCCGCCGCGGACCAGATCACCGAACGGGGCGCCGCCGCGGTGTACTGCGCTGCGACCCACGGGGTGTTCTCGGGACCGGCGATCGACCGGCTGAAGAACTCCTCGATCGAGAAGGTCGTGGTGACCAACACCCTGCCGCTGCCACCCGAGAAGCACATCGACAAGATCGAGGTGCTGTCCGCGGCCGGGATCATCGCGGATGCGATCGACGCCGTGTTCGAGGACACGTCGGTGTCGGAGATCTTCGACGGCCAGAACCAGCACTGACTGGGTGGTTGGCCTGCCACCGGTCACCGCCGGTAACGTGACGGGTCGCCCGTCCGGGCACCCGACCGCAGCAATCGCAGGAGTTCGTCATGTCCGAGGTCACGCTCACCGCCTCCACCGGCAGGGAGACGGGGACCCGTCCGTCCCGTCGCCTCCGCCGTGAGGGTCTGATCCCCGCAGTCGTCTACGGCGAGGGCAACGAGGCGATCAGCGTGTCGGTCGATCGTCGCGACCTGCGGATCGCGCTGAGCACCGACGCCGGCCAGAACGCCCTGATCACGCTGACCGTCGACGGCGCGCGGTACCTGACGGTCGTCAAGGAGCTCCAGCGCCACCCCGTCCGCCGTGAGGTCACCCACGTCGACTTCCTGAGCGTGGATCCGAACGCAGCGATCGAGGTCGAGGTGCCGATCCACCTCGTCGGTGAGGCCAAGGAGGTCTCGCAGAACGGCGGCATCACCGAACAGCGGCTCATGGCGGTCCGGGTCCTGGTGAAGCCGGACGCGATCCCCGATTCGATCGAGGTCGACATCTCCGAGATGACGCTCACGACCGTCATCACCGCCGCCGACCTGGTGCTGCCCACCGGCGTCGAGCTCGTCACCGATCCCGAGCAGGCGATCGTCACCGCGGAGTTGACCCGTGCCGCGGTCACCGCGCGCAACGAGGGCGACGAGGAAGGTGCCGAGGCGGAGGACGGCGACGCCGGAGCCGCCGGCGACGACGCCGAGGGCTGATGGTCCGGGACCTGCTGGTCCTCGGCCTCGGAAACCCTGGTGAGCGCTATGCCGGCACCCGGCACAACGTGGGGGCCGACACGGTCGCCGAGCTCGCCCGCCGCCACGGCGTCCGCCTGAAGGCTGACACCAAGGTCTCCGCCAGCGTCGGCGACCTCCGCATCGGCGACGCCCGGGTGGTGATCGCCGTGCCGACAACGTTCATGAACGAGTCGGGTCGTGCTGCGGCGGCGCTCGTGCGGCGTTGCGGCGTCGATGACCTGTCCCGACTCGTCGTCGTGCACGACGAGCTCGACCTCGAGCCCGGTCGGATGAAGATCAAGGTGGGGGGTGGGCTCGCCGGCCACAACGGATTGCGGTCGATCCAATCCCACCTGCACTCCGCCGAGTTCGCACGGGTCCGCCTCGGCGTGGGCAAGCCACCCGGCGGCCCGGAACGTGGCGCGGACTGGGTGCTGTCGAAGGTCCGCGGGAAGGTGCGCGACGAGCTCGACGTGATGGTCGCCGAGGCGGCAGACGCGATCGAGATGATCGCAACCGACGGCGTCGATGTGGCCATGCAGCGTCACAACCAGCGAAGCTGATCCGGGAGCTCCTGAACTCGGGACGTTGTGCACCTCATGCGGTCGCGATCCGACCCGAGTTCGGCGCGAGAGAGGTGGGGGGCGCGGGGAGCTCTGCCGATCAGCCGGCGGTGACGGCGACGAGCGAGACAGCGGCGAGACCCAGGCCGATGACCTGGTGACGGGCGAGACGTTCGTTCAGCACCAACCGCGCCAGGACGACCGTCGATGCCGGGTACATCGAACCGATCACCCCGACGAGGGTGAGCAGACCATGGCGGCTCGCCAGAAGGAACAACGTGTTCGCGCCGATGTCGCACGCGCCGGCTCCGAAAGCGAAGCGGATGCCACGTCGTTCGAATGCCCGCGTCGGGGTGAGCAGCAGCGCGACGCCGACGATGATCACGGCGACGGTTCGGGCCGAGGCCAGTGGCCACAGTCCGCTGTCTGCGCCGGAACGCGAGATCAGCACGAAGAACGCGCCGAACCCGCAGCCGGCGATGGCCGATCCGGTGATGACCCGTGCCGGTGTCGACGCGTGCGGCGGGTCGTCGTGCTCGTCGGGATCGCGGAGGTCTCCCGGTTCGCGGGAGATCAACACGATCGCCGGCAGCGCCAACAGCGCTCCGCCGAGAGCGACCGTTCCCGGACGTTCGCCGTCGAGGAGTCCGAACACCAGTGGAACGAGCGCTGAGGTGACCGCGGAGATCGGGGCCACGACGCTCATCTGGCCGGCGCCGAGGGTCCAGTAGAACAACATGAGCGAGCTGGCGCCCAGCACACCAGCGGACAGACCCCAGAGCAGGTCCGCACCCGAGGCGCTGCCGCCCAGCAGCGGTGCGACCGCGAGCACGAGCGCGAACCCGACGACCTGGGTGACGAACGACGTGCTGACAGCGGTCATCCGACGGGCCGACAGCCCACCCAGGAAGTCCCCGACCCCGAACGCGATGGCCGAGATCGAAGCGAGGAGGGCGCCCACGGCCGCCGATGCTCCCACATGCTCAGGGCCGTCCCTCGAACCTCGGGGTGGGGAGTAGGTTCGGTCCGCCCATGACCCCCGAACCCCGCACCGACGCGCCGCTCGGCGCGCTGCTCGCCGCGTTGCGCGAGGAACCGGGGCTGACCGCCGCGCTCGGTCGACGATCGACGGTGCTCGTCCTGCCCGACGTGGCCCGGGCGTCGTCGATCGCCGGGCTGACCGCGCTGTCGCGTCGCCGTCCGATCGTCGTCGCGGTGCCGGCGGTTGCCGACGCCGAACACCTCGCGTCGGACCTTCGTGCGTTCCTGCCGGTCGACGCCGTCGAGCTGTTCCCTGCATGGGAGACCCTGCCGTTCGAACGCGTCAGCCCTTCGATCGAGACGATGGGGCGTCGGCTGAGGGTCATGTGGCGCCTGCATTCGGGCGACGAGGCGTTGCAGGTCGTCGTCGCACCCGTGCGGGCACTCGTCCAGTGCCTCGGTCCCGGTGCGGAGGACGCGGCCCCTGTCGTCGTGAGACCGGGCGACCGGGTCGACCAGCACGGCCTCGTCGAGCGGCTGGTGCTGTCGGGGTACCGGCGCGAGTACCAGGTCGAACACCGCGGTGAGGTCGCGGTGCGCGGTTCGATCGTCGACGTGTTCCCGTCCACGGCCGATGGACCGGTCCGCATCGATCTCTGGGGTGACGAGGTCGACCGTCTCGTCGAGTTCTCCGTCGCGGACCAGCGCAGCGCCGCGGACCTGTCGGAGGTGGAGCTGTTCCCGGCACGGGAGCTGCTGCCGACCGACGCCGTCCGTGCCCGCGCGGAGCGCCTGGTCGCGAGCGATCCGTGGGGACGGGAGCAGTGGCAGCGCCTCGCCGACGGCGAGGTGTTCGAGGGGATGGAGGCGTGGCTCGCGTGGCTCATCGACCACGCCGGGTCCGGCGAGGACGGCGGGCCCACCGAGCGCCGTGATCACGTCCTGTTGGACCTCCTCGACGATGACGGGCTCGTCCTGCTCGTCGAGCCGCGGAGGCTGCGCGACCGGGCGGCGGG
>CAYSCB010000217.1:2875-5444 GCA_964429335.1 uncultured Aquihabitans sp. | reverse complement strand
TGGGACTTCATCTACTACTGGAACCACCGGTTCATGCACACCAGCCGCTACATGTGGGCATTGCACGTCGTGCACCACTCGAGCGAGCGCTACAACCTGTCGACGGCGCTGCGTCAACCGGTCGCTGATTCGCTCGGCACGTTCGTCCCGACCGGCCTGCTCAGCCTGCTCGGCGTCCGGCCCGAGATCGTCGAGACCGCCCGTGGGGTCAACCTCATCTACCAGTTCTGGATCCACACGACCCTGGTCCCGAAGCTCGGTGTCCTCGAACGGTGGTTCAACACCGCCTCGCACCACCGTGTCCACCACGGCTCCAACCGTCGGTACCTGGACCGCAACCACGGCAGCATCCTCATCATCTGGGACCGCCTGTTCGGCACCTTCGAGGAGGAGGACGACGCCGAGCCCGTCGTGTACGGGTTGACGAAGAACATCGGCACGTTCGAACCGGTTCGGGTGATGACCCACGAATACGTCGACATCGCCCGCGACGTCGCGGCCTCCGACACCTGGTCGGACCGCCTGTCGTTCGTGTTCCGCGGTCCCGGCTGGGCCTACGACCGCCACCGTCGTGACGGCACGGTTGCCCGGCACACGGCCGAGGAAGCCGCTCCGATCGCGCCGGATGACACACCGAACCTGTAGCTCCCGGTCGCCCACGTGACCGCTCAGCTACACGTTCGCCGGACCACACCGAACTTGTAGCTCCCGGTCGCCCACGTGACCGCTCAGCCGTCAGTACGCCGACTCGGCAACCTCGATCCGCCCGTCGGACGCGGCCGCCGCGAACCGCTCGTAGTCCCGGGCGACCTGCTCGGCGTAGCTCAACGAGAACTCGACCAACGCCGCATCGAAGTTCGTGCCCTTGCCGAGATATGAGGCGATCGCGATCCGGGACCCCGACCGCGCGTGCGCCCGGGCCAGCGTCCACGCGCACATCGCGAGGTACGCGCCTGCCATCTTCTCGTTGACCCGCTCGAGGTTCACCGAACCCTTCATGTCGCGGAACTGGCGGATGTAGTAGTCGTTGTCCCCGACGCGACTCCATCCGAGGAGCTGGTCGGTCGCCGCCTGCATGAGGTGTTGGCCGACGACCACGCGCTCACCCTGGTTCGCGAACTCCGAGGGCTCCGCGTACGGTTCGAGGACCGAGCGGTCGGCTTCCTTCACCTGCAGGATCATCAGGTCGTCGTCGTCGCGTCCCTTGAGCAGGGCGATGAAGCAACGGGTGCCGACGCTGCCGACTCCGACGACCTTGAGCGCGACGTCGACGAGCTCGTAACCGCCCATGAGGACGCGCAGGTAGGACGGGAGCGACGCGAGGTACTCGCCGAAGAGCTCGTAGATCATCCGGTGCAACGATGCTGCCTGGTCGAGCGTCATCGCCTCGTCGAGCCGGATGACGAGCGGCGGCTGGTGCACGAACCGACGCCGTCCGTCGACGACCTCGGTGTACTTCGCGATGGCCCGCGACACGTCGTTGAGGCGGGCCTTGCGGAACTGACGCTCGACGGTCGCCCGGTTGTCCGGGTCCCGAGCGAGGTCGAGGATCACGTCGTCGGTGAGTCGCGAGTACCAGACCGCGAGTCGGCCCTTGGTCGCGAAGTCGGCCATCGAGAGCCGGTACGTGGCGCCGACCACCCGGGCGAGCTCCCGCTGCGATTTCGGACTCCACCCCCGGTAGCGACCGAGCAGCACCGCGCTCACGGCGAGGCGCTTCACGTCCCACTCCCAGGGACCACGGTGGGTCTCGTCGAAGTCGTTGCAGTCGAACACGAGCGCCCGTTCGGGCGACCCGAACACGCCGAAGTTCGACAGGTGAGCGTCACCGCACAGCTGCGCGTCGAGCCCAGACGTCGGAGTGAGTGCGAGGTCGGCGGCCATGACGGCGGCAGACCCCCGGTAGAACGCGAACGGGTTGGCGAGCATTCGGGCGTTGCGGATCGGGAGCAGGAACTGCAACCGGCGCTCGGCCTGCTTCGACAGGATCGCAACGGGATCGCGGTCGTCGGTCGTCTCCCAGATGGCATGCGAACGGCGGGGACACGCTTCACGGCAGCTCTTCCCCCATGCCCGATGCTCATCGGGGTCGAGGTGGTCCTTCGTCGGCGGGTTCGGCATGCTCATCACCCGTCAGCCTACGGGCCGCCCCCCGGCTACCGTCGGGAGCCGATGGCCGGGACCGTGGTGCTGCTCGACGCCGACACGGTGGCGGGATGGCGACGCTCCGCTCCGTCGCTCGCCCAGCTCCACCGGGCGATCGACGATCTGCGGACCCAGCACCCCTCGGTGACTGTCGCTGTCGTCGCGGACGCCTCGATCAAGTGGGCGCTGCCACCCGAGGAGCAGGCCGCGTTCGAGACCGACATCGTGACCCGGACCGTCGTCTGTGCTCCAGCCGGAACACGCGACGGGACCTACGGCTGGATGCTCGCCGTCGTCGAGCGAGCGCGCCGGGACGCTGAGCGTGTACTCGCCGTCACCGATCGGGCGCTCAGCGGCGTGCCCGTGGTGCGGCTCACCCAGGTCGACGGGCACTTCCGCTTCGACCTCGACGGCGCCACGGTCG
>CAYSCB010000217.1:0-2775 GCA_964429335.1 uncultured Aquihabitans sp. | reverse complement strand
CGGCTCACCCAGGTCGACGGGCACTTCCGCTTCGACCTCGACGGCGCCACGGTCGTCGACGTGAAGCCGACCAGCCCGCATCGCCGCGGACGCGGCTGACGCCGTCCTTCCTCAGGGGCGGGCGTCGGTCGGTGTCCCCGCGCACGGCATCCAGTCGTGGTCATCGGGGATCAGATCGCTGGCGCTCGGTGGACCCCAGGTCCCCTGTGCGTAGCGTTGTACCGCCGGCGGGTCGATCAACAGCGGTTGCACCACGCGCCAGGCCTCCTCGACGGTGTCCTGTCGTGCGAACAGCCGGGAGTCGCCCTCGATCACGTCACCAAGCAGACGCTCATACGCGGGCGCCCCTTCGAGCGCGTGGCGCTCGTCGACGTCGAGGTCGACGGTGCGGCTCGCCATCTGCTCGCCGGGTACCTTCGCCTGCATCTCGATCCGCAGGAACGAGTCCGGCCCCATCCGGAAGCGGAACCGGTTCGGCTCCGGATCCTCGACCGGTCCCGCGAAGAGGGGCCGGGGAGGTTCCCGGAGCGTTACGACCGCCTCGGTCGCGGTCATCGGCATCGACTTCCCGGCACGGATGAGGAACGGGACACCGGCCCACCGCCAGTTGTCGACGGCGAAGCGGAGGGCGACGAAGGTCTCGGTGTCCGACGTCGGTGACACGCCCTTCTCGTCGAGGTACCCCTCGTACTGGCCACGGACGACGTGTTCGGGCGTCGGCACCCTCGTCGCCCGGAGCACCTTCGTGTACTCGTCACGGAGAGCGTCCGCGTCCTCCGAAACCGGCGGTTCCATCGCCAAAAGGCACAGCATGTGCAGCAGGTGGTTCTGCACCACGTCGCGAACGGCTCCGACGCCGTCGTAGAAGCTGCCTCGCCCCTGGACGTCGAACTGCTCCGCCATCGTGATCTCGACACGTTCGATGTGGCGACGGTTCCAGATCGGCTCCAACAGCGAGTTCGCGAACCGGAAGACCAGCAGGTTGAGCACCGGTTCCTTCCCGACGAAGTGGTCGATCCGGTAGACGCGGTCCTCCGGAAGACGGGCCAGGACGATGCAGTTGAGCTCGCGTGCCGAGTCCAGGTCCCGTCCGAAGGGCTTCTCGAGCACGACGCGGGCCGTGTCGGTGACGCCGACCCGGGCCAGGCCCTCGACGACCGTCTCGAACATCGACGGCGGTACCGCCAGGTAGCAGACCGGCAGCACCGCGTTCCCGAGCGCCGACTTCAGACGATCGAACGTGTCATCGGCCCGGTAGTCACCGGCGATGTAGCTGAGACGACCGAAGAGATCATCGAGCACGTGCTGGTCGATCCCGACGTGCGCATCGACCAACGACCGACGGATCCGGTCACGGAGCTCCTCGATCGACAACTCCGAGCTCGCCACGCCGATGACCGGTCCCACGATACGTCGCTGCTCCACCAGGTGGTAGAGCGACGGGAACAGCTTCTTGTACGCCAGATCACCCGTGATGCCGAACAGGACGAGGGCGTCTGCATCGGTCGCGCTCATGGACCCGACGCTACCGGTCGACGCCGAACCGGCGATGCCCGCTCGATGGACACCCCGTGACGGGACGGCCGTCGGTTGGTACCGTCAGACGGGATTCGCGTCGCGGGGTGGCGCGACGAGCGAGGGGGATGTGTCCATGGCTGACGACGGCGGAACCGACACGAGGATCGATCGACGACGGTTCCTCCAGGGCTCCGCGGCGCTCGCGGGGATGGCAGCGGTCGGCGCGACCGCGAGCGGATGCGCCCCGCAGCCCGGTCCGGTGACGCCCCGGGGCAACGCGGCGGAGGCCGGGTTCGACCACATCGTCGTGGTCATGATGGAGAACCGCAGCTTCGACCACTTCCTGGGATGGCTCCCGGGTGCACGGGGCAGGCAGAAGGGCCTCACCTTCACCGACGGCAAGGGCGTCAAGCACAGGACCCACCGCCTGACGGAGTTCTCCGCCTGCGACATGGACGACCCGGGACACAGCTACTCCGCCGGTCGGGTGCAGTACAACGGCGGTCGCAACGACGGGTTCCTGTTCGACGCGGCCGACACCTTCCCGATCGGCTACTTCGAGGCCGACCAGCTCCTGTTCTGGGGTGAGGCGGCACCTGCGTGGACCGTCTGCGACAACTACTTCGCCGCGACGATGGGCCCGACGTTCCCGAACCGCATGTTCCAGCACTGCGGACAGACCGACCGGACCAAGAACACGATCGACATCTCGACCATGCCGACGATCTGGGACCGGCTGAACGATGCCGGGCTGCAGGGTCGCTACTACTTCTCCGACGCGCCCTTCAGCGCGCTGCTCGGCCTGCGGCACATGTTCATCACCCGGACCGTCGACCAGTTCAAGGAGGACTGCGCCGCCGGCCGCCTCGCGAACGTCAGCTTTGTCGATCCCCGCTTCCTGATCCCCGACATCTTCGGCACCTCCGGCGACTACCACCCCGTGTCAGAAATCCGGGCCGGCTGTCAGTTCCTCCACGAGATCTACGAAGCGGTGACCAACTCACCGAACTGGGGACGCACGGTGCTCGTCATCAACTTCGACGAGTGGGGTGGCTTCTACGATCACGTACGACCCCGTGAGGCACCCGACTCCGACCCGCGCACCGCACTGCGGGGCTTCCGCGTCCCCTGCCTGGTCGCGTCGCCGCTCGCCAAGCGCGGCCACATCGCTCACGGCCTGTACGACCACACGTCGGTCCTGAAGATGATCGATTGGGCCTGGGACCTGCCGGCGCTCTCGCCGCGTGGCGCATCTGC